>CACZSY010000073.1 GCA_902783965.1 uncultured Lachnospiraceae bacterium | reverse complement strand
GTGCTGGGTTCAAGCCCAGTACCTGTCAGGATTGCGAAGCAATCCGTTTTATATGAGCAAGCAGCGAAGCGGATTGCGAATTGACGCGGCGGATAAAGCATTAAAGCGGCGAACCATGAGATATAGTCGGTTCAGAAAGGATCATGATTCCTATGGAAGCAAAGTTTTCGGTCACCATGACCGTAGGGGATATGTACAGATTTTTATTAAGGCACGCATATATAAGCAAGTCCGGTGTTTTCAGTCTGCTGATAAGTCTGGGCGCGCTTGTTTTATTTATTGTCCAATATGATACTCTGGATCCGTTTAAAAGGATGTGCCTGCTGCTGGTGGCGGCGCTGTTTACCATAATATTTCCGATACAGATGAGTCTTCAGGCAGCGAAAGCGGTGAAACTCAATCCTGTATTTCAGAAGCCTCTGGAATATGTGATCAACGATGATGGTATCTCGGTATGCCAGGGCGATGAAAATGTGCTGCTTCCGTGGAGCGGAGTATTCCGTACCGTGGAAACAAAGACGCAGATAGTGATATATTCAAGCGCCAGAAATGCATTTATCCTGCCTAAGAACCAGTTGAAGGAGCAGGCGGAAATAGTAAGTAAACTTATCGAGTCAAAAAAAGATGTAAAATACGATCCGTTCACGATCGTTGATCAGGGTGCGGATGAAAGCGATGAGGAAACCGTGGAAAATGATAACGGAAACATTCAGTGAAAAAGAAACATTTGAATTGGGTTATGAACTGGGGAAAAAGGCAAAAGCGGGAAGCGTGTATTGCCTGGACGGAGATCTGGGCGCGGGCAAGACGGTATTTACCAAAGGTTTCGCCGCAGGCATGGGAATAACGGAAGATGTATCCAGTCCGACCTTTATGATAGTTCAGGAATATGACGGCGGGGAAATGAATCTTTATCATTTCGATGTATACAGGATAGCCGATCCTGATGAGATGTTTGATATAGGATTTGAGGAATATCTTTCAAAAGAAGGAGTGTGTCTTATAGAATGGTCGTGCATTATAGAAGACATACTTCCGGAAAACTGTATTAAGATAAGAATAACAAGAGATCCTTCCAAAGGATTTGATTACAGAAAGATTGAGATCGCAGGCGAGCCGGACTGACTCCCGCTGTTCATAAAAATTTGTGCCGCAGGCAAATGGCGGCGGAATGGAGATCATTATGAGGATTCTTGCAATAGAGGCTTCGGGCATGGTGGCAAGCTGCGCGGTTGCGGATGAAAATGCCATAATAGGAGAATTTACCATTAATAATAAAAAGACGCATTCCCAGACGCTCCTGCCGATGGTGGATGAACTGCTTAAAAGGCTGGAAATGAAAGTGTCCGATATGGATGCGTTTGCAATAAGCAAGGGACCGGGTTCGTTTACGGGACTCAGGATAGGTTCCGCAACGGTAAAGGGGTTTGCGCTTGCGCTTGATAAACCTGTCGTTGAAGTGCCGACGCTGCAGGCACTTGCTGCTGATATCGCGCAGACGGAGAAACTGATCTGTCCTCTTATAGACGCAAGAAATGAGAATGTATTTGCCGGCATTTATTCTTATAAAAATGAATTTGCGAAGATTAAAGATGATGTTTCCGGGGACGCCGGAACCGGAACTGAGTTTCAAAACGTGATTCCCGAAAGCATTGAACCGGATATGGCTCTTGATATCAGAACGGTGTGCGGGAAACTTAACGGATACGGCAGGGAAGTTATATTCCTGGGCGACGGAGCAAAAGTATACAGAAGTATCATAGAAGAAGAGATGAAGACAAAATACTGCTTTGCGGGAAATAACAACCTGATGCCGAGAGCCGCCTCCTGTGCGTTCCTGGCTGTAAGATATTATAATGAAGGCCACATTATAAAAGGTGATCTTCACGCTCCGGAGTATCTTAAAAAATCACAGGCTGAAAGGAATCTGGGAAAACAGCCGTAAATATATGGCGGAGCGACGGTAAAGAGATCGAAGCGTTTTATATGAGCAAGCAGCGAAGCGGATTGCGAATTGATATAGGCAAGAGGCAGCAAATGACAATAAGAGAAATGAGACCCGACGACTTATCAGAAGTCGCAAGAATTGAAAATGAGAATTTTTCCATGCCGTGGAGCAGAAACGCATTTGAAGACTCGCTGGGCAGGGATTACAACATCTATCTTGTTGTCGAGATTGACGGCAGGATTGCCGGTTACTGCGGAATGCTGCTGACCCCGTTTGAGGGTCAGATCAATAATGTCTGCGTGGATACGGATTTTCGACGCAGAGGCGTTGGCCATGAGATGCTTGAAAGACTTCTTGAGAAAGGACGGGAAAGAGGAGTATCGGAATTTACTCTGGAAGTCAGGGAAAGCAATGTTAACGCGCTTGCGCTTTATGAAAAGCTCGGATTTAAAAGCGAGGGCGTCAGAAAAGATTTTTACGACAGGCCGAAAGAAAACGCGGTCATCATGTGGATAAGAGAGTAAGACATTTATTTCCACTATTATTTTTTGAAATGATAAGATATAATGAGGTGCGTAAGGATAATGCGCCGGTACATTTTGCCGGTGAAAAAATAATATGGGGATGATCAAATGACACAGGAAAATGAATTCATGGTATGCAATCGGTGCGCAGGGAAGGTCAAAACAGGACCTGTGCCGGAGGGCGAGGTATTCATCGGAAGAAAATCGTGGGGATATTTTTCCGGTAAGGATACCAGAGAGGATGAATTTGTCCTCTGTGAGTCCTGTTATGACAGGCTTCTTGCCTCATTTGCCATACCGGCAGTGAAAAGATACAGAAACGAGGTAATGTGATGCTTGATGTCTGCTTGTTGGGAACCAGCGGCATGATGCCGCTTCCGGGGAGGTTTTTGACCTCCCTTATGCTGCGTTATAATGGAAGCAGCCTGCTGATAGACTGCGGTGAAGGTACGCAGGTAAGCATAAGGATGAAGGGATACAGCGTACATTCGATAGATAATATCTGTTTCACGCATTATCACGGCGATCACATCAGCGGACTGCCGGGGCTTCTGCTTTCCATGGGCAATTCCGACAGAACGAAGCCTGTAAATCTCATCGGTCCGAAAGGACTTACGAGGGTGGTGAACGCCTTAAGGGTCATAGCTCCGGAACTTCCGTTTGAACTTAAATTTATCGAATTCGATGAACCCTCGGTTCATTTAAGCTTAAACGGTTATGAGATAGACGCCTTTAAAGTGAACCACAATGTGACCTGTTACGGCTACACAGTTAATATACCCCGTCAGGGCAGATTTAATGCACAGGCGGCGCAGGAATTAAATATTCCTGTTATTATGTGGAAAAAGCTTCAGAAAGGCGAAGAGATCCTGCTTGACGACGGAAGGCTTATAACTCCGGATAAAGTCATGGGAGCGCAGCGAAAGGGCCTAAAGCTTACTTATTGCACCGATACAAGACCTGTGCGGTCGCTGACGGAAAATGCGGCAGGTTCAGACCTGCTCATCTGCGAGGGAATGTACGGTGAAGGCGAAGATGATAAGGCAAAGCTTAATAAGCATATGACATTTAAGGAAGCGGCTCTGACCGCGAAAGAAGCGGGCGTACAGGAACTCTGGCTTACGCATTACAGCCCGTCGCTCGTTCATCCGGAGGATTTCGCGTATGTGGCAAAGGAAATATTTCCGAATACCCATGTTGCAAAAGACAGAAGGACGGTCGAATTAAAGTTTGAGGAATTATAAAGGACGGTCGAATTAAAGTTTGAGGAATAATAAATGAAAGACATTACAATACTTGGAATAGAATCATCATGCGATGAGACCGCGGCTGCCGTTGTGGTGAACGGCAGGGACGTGCGGTCTAATATAATTTCTTCACAGATAGACATTCACAGGATGTACGGCGGAGTAGTGCCGGAGATAGCTTCAAGAAAACATATAGAAAACATAGATCCTGTGGTAAGACAGGCTCTCGAAACGGCAGGAATGACATTTAACGATATAGACGCCATAGCCGTAACCTACGGTCCCGGACTTGTTGGAGCGCTTCTGGTAGGCGTTGCCCACGCTAAAGCTTTGGCTTATGCACTCAACAAACCTCTTATCGGAGTCCATCATATAGAAGGACACATAAGCGCCAATTTCATACAGTACAAAGAACTGGAACCTCCTTTTATATGCATGGTCGTGTCCGGAGGCCATACGCATCTTATAAAGATGACAGGATACGGCGAGTACGAGATAATAGGAAAGACAAGAGACGATGCGGCGGGCGAAGCCTTTGATAAAGTGGCGAGAGCTTTGGAACTTGAGTATCCGGGAGGACCTAAGATAGACAAGCTGGCGAAGACGGGTGATCCGCATGCGATAGAATTTCCGAGAGCAAAGGTGGAAAACGCTTATTATGATTTCAGTTTCAGCGGCGTAAAGTCGGCGGTCCTTAACTATATCAATTCATGCAGGATGAAAGGTGTTGAACCGGATAAGGCGGATATAGCCGCGTCTTTCCAGAACTGCCTTGTGGATTCCATAGTAACAAGGACCATTGCCGCGGCGAAAGAATACGGGCTTTCAAAAGTCGCGCTTGCTGGCGGAGTAGCGGCTAATTCGGGGCTTAGGGAGGGCATGAAAAATGCCTGTGATAAAGAAAATATAGAACTGTATTATCCGGCTCCGGTGCTTTGCACGGACAATGCCGCAATGATAGCCTGCGCGGGATATTATGAATATATAAAAGGAAAAAGAAGCGGACTTTCACTTAATGCTGTGCCGAATCTTAAACTGGGTGAAGCATAAGGCGCCGTTTCCGCCGTTCCCGGCGCGGGCGGCGGTATATCGCGTCTTGAAAAGAGGCGGAAGAAGAGGCGCAAAAAATGACGGGTCAGTTTACCATTTTGACCACTTTGATAACGGATGGTGTGAAGATGAAGAAAAGTGTGGCAATAATACTTGCGGCCGGCCGCGGAAAAAGAATGGGATCAGATATCCCGAAACAGTTTCTGGAGATAAACGGACGTCCGGTCATTTATTATACGATCAAAGCTTTTGAAGAGAGCAGCGTAGATTCCATCATCATCGTAACGGGTGAGTCGATGATGGATCATTTCAGGGACGAGATCCTCAAAGACGCCGGATTTTTGAAGATAACAGACATAGTTGCCGGAGGAAGCGAGAGGTATCTTTCTGTTGCCAACGGACTTGCGGCAGCGGGAGATGAATATAAGAAGGTTTTGATACATGACGGCGCGCGGCCGCTTGTGACTGCGGCACTGATCAACGGGATAATTGAAAAGCTGGAAGATCATCCGGCTGTCATTCCGGGAATACCTGTAAAGGATACCATAAAGATAATAGACGATGCTGGATATGTATGCGATACTCCGGTCAGGTCATCGCTGACGGCGGTTCAGACTCCGCAGGGCTTCTGGCTTGAAAGCCTTAAAGAAGCATACAGCAGGATCCCTCAGGATAAGATCGATGCGTCGATCACGGACGATGCCTGCGTATATGAAAGGTTTGGAAAGGGAAAGGTCTATGTGACGGAGGGTGAAGAAAATAATATCAAAGTCACAACGCCGGGAGACCTTAATGTGATGAAAATGATGCTGGGATGAGCTATGTAACGAACTTTGAAATCGTTCAAAAAATGCCTAAAAATTTAATTTAAAATATTTAAAAAAACTATTGACAAGCCTATATTATTTTGATATGATGTTCAAGCAACGTTCGGAGAGGTATCGAAGTGGTCATAACGAGGCGGTCTTGAAAACCGTTTGTCTTC
>CACZSY010000072.1 GCA_902783965.1 uncultured Lachnospiraceae bacterium | reverse complement strand
GTGCTGGGTTCAAGCCCGGTACCTGTCAGGATTGCGAAGCAATCCGTTTTATATGAGCAAGCAGCGAAGCGGATTGCGAATTGACGAACAGTCCGAAAGGAGAAAATATGGTATTATTAAAAAAATACTGGAAAAGGTTTAACAGAGGCCTGATAATAGCGCTTATCATCGTGCTCATCATAGCTGTTCATACCATAGTTACCAACAGGAGATTTAAAAGAGATAAAAAAGACGTCAAGGAAACCGCGGAGAAATTTATAGACGGGCTCGGAGACCTTAAGCTTTTCAACTGCGAGGGAAAGCTTGACGATAAAGCCCGCCAGGAAGCTGTTGACGAGGCGATGGAATATCTTGATAAATATATGACCGATGAAACCTTGAAGAATACCAATTATGAAATGAGAGGTTTCAGGAGCAAAGAGAATTATGAGAGCATAATCAAAAACCTTGCGGATGCCAACGCAAGGGGCGGGGCGTATATCAGATCGTTCGATATTAATGTGGAACATGAAGAAGATACGCCGTTCAGTTACAGTGTTTCAAGATTTGGAAACAGGGGAATTACGGTAGAAATAAACTATCAGTATTATATCGTTTGGGAAGGAGAAGATGATGAATTAACGATATTTGATTCAGAGGTCTATGATGAGGGCATAGATTATTACGGCGATGAAGACGAATCGTTATATGATGAACCGATTGAAGGCGTTCAGACCGAAGACGGTCAGGTTAAAGATAAGTCTGTATCCGGCAGACATGCTTCAATGCACAATGATGTGACCATTTACTTTATATATACGGACGGCGAGTGGAAGATATCCGCTGTAAGAGGAAGTTATTCAATAGGGTAGGAAGGAGGAGACGATTTGAGCACTGAAACAGTTCTTACAATAGAACATCTGAATAAATCATTCGGAAAAAAGCATATCATCAAGGATCTGTCCATGGAGCTTAACAGCGGCGAAGTCTATGGTTTCCTCGGACCTAACGGTGCGGGCAAGACCACTACCATCAAGATGATAGTCGGCCTCCTTCGGATCGATTCGGGAAGCATTAAGATCTGCGGAAAGGATCTTTTGAAAAACTACGAGGAAGCCATGGGCAATATCGGCGGCATCGTGGAAAATCCGGAGATGTACAAGTACCTTACCGGAAGACAGAACTTAAGGCAGTACGCCAGAATGAGAAAAGGCGTTACTCAGAAGAGGATCGAAGAGGTTATAGAGCTCGTAGGTCTTTCCAACTGGGCGGACAAAAAGATCAGCAAGTATTCTCTCGGTATGAGACAGAGACTCGGAATCGCACAGGCGATCCTTCACAGACCTAAGATCCTTATCTTAGACGAGCCGACCAACGGACTCGATCCTGCGGGTATCAAACAGATGAGAGGGATATTAAGAAAGCTTGCTCATGAGGAGGGCGTGTGCGTCATGGTATCAAGCCATCTTATGAGTGAGATGGAGCTTATGTGCGACAGGGTGGCGATCATTTCCAAAGGCGAGCTTATCGAGGTACAGACGATAGAGAATCTTGTAAATGAGAACAGTTCGACACAGCAGTATATCTATCAGGTAAATGATGTTGAAGCCCTTAAGAAGCTTCTGCTTGATATGTATAAAGATAATGAAGGAGTCAAGGCGGAACAGGAGGACGAGAGGACGCTTGTTCTTACGATACCGAATGAGCTCGAAAAAGATCTTCCGAAGATCAATAAAGCTGTGATCGAAGCCGGCATAGAGCTTACCACAGTCTCTCACAAAGCTGCGGCGAAGCTTGAAGACGCATTTATCGAGCTTACAAGCGATGAGCAGGGAGGTGGACAGATTGCTTAATCTTATAAAAAATGAATACATCAAGATATTTGCCAAGACAAGCATGAAAGTCCTGCTCATACTTTTCTTTATAACTTTTATCGGGTTCAACATTCTTATGAAAGTGTCTATGAGAGATACGGATAGTACGGATGTTGAGATCAATAATTACAGAGAACGACTGTATGACGAACTGAAAGATGACGATAAGACTTATGAATACACCATTGACGGTGAAAAGCTATGGTCAGTTAATTTTTCAAAATATATCAAAGACAATGATATTGATGATGAAGATCCGAGGATAGAGACTCTTGGTTCGCTTTATCATCTTGAAAAGAATATGAAGGGAAAGAAATATGATCCGTATTCCGGCAGCGGAAACCAGTACAGATCGTATCTTGTCTACAGATATATCCTTGATAACGATATAGAGTATTATGCCACAGATGAAGACATTGACGGGATGAGCAGCGGATACGGCTCAAATGATTTCGCTCAGGCATTTAACATGTCTATCAGCATGGAAGTACTGTTCATGATAGTAATGGTAGCCATAGCGGGAACGATAGTTTCGTCTGAATTTGCGAGCGGGACCATCAAGTTCTATATCATCAACCCGGTGACCAGAGGAAAACTCATAATAAGCAAGCTGCTTGCCATTGTCAGCCTGTTCATCATCGGTTCAGGTGTCATCTATGTATTAAGCATTCCGATAAATATGCTGCTGCACGGCACGAGCGGGATGGGAACACAGGTACTTGTTGTCAAAGGTGAGGACATAACCGCCATACCGATGCTCATCTATTCGCTTAAATCATACGGAATAACAATGTTGGGTCATCTGATATATATCCTGATGGCGTTCATGCTTTCATCATTTGCAAGAAACAATGCGCTGGCGATAGCTTCTTCGATAATGCTTTTCGCGCTGGGAAGCACTGCGGTTGAGATACTGCTTGCATTTGATCAGGACTGGGCAAGATATATAATATTTGCCAATACGAACCTGACCGGCATATATAAGGGATTAACACAGTTTCCGGAGCAGACGCTCGGTTTTGCGCTGGGCGTGATCGCGGTTCATTTCTTCCTGATGATACTAACGGCATATGACGCGTTTACACGAAGAGAGATATAAGGATGCCGGTGTCTGTTTCCGGGATCAAGGCGCGGCGAAAGCGCCGGCAAAATGCAGATAGAAGGAGAAAGCTTTGAAAAAGGTTGTCAATATTGTTATAGAAAATGACGGATATCTCATAAGAAACAATACCGAGGAATGTGAATATACCAGAGTCATGCCGCAGGGCATATTAAGGATACCGGGGATCCCGTTTTACAACACCGCGTGGAAACAGGCGGGCGAAGACCTTAAGCCTGTCGTGACTGACCTGGTCGACGTGGTCAACAGCCAGTACAGAAAAGTGTCCAATGCGAGCGCGATGGTCGCGTACCCGGCGGATGCGACAGACGCCGACAAGGCGATGATAAGACAGACCATGGAATTCGCGGGCTTTAAGACCGTTGCCATGATAAGCAAGACCGCCGTTCTGGGAGCGGAGGGAATAGAGAATTACATTGCGATATCGGCTTCGGAAAGGCTTGTCATACTCGAATGGTACAGAAGCGGTGAACCGACGGAGTGCAAATACTACAACAAGCTTGCGGTCGGACGCCGGAGACTGCTCGACGACATAGAAAGTATACAGAAAAGACATCCGGGGGCTCCGCTCCGCGTATATGTCTTCGATGCCTGCAATGAGCTGGGAGGTCTGTATGATGTCGGAAAAGTGGTAAATGGTGTAAAAACTGTATGGCTTCTTGACAAGTGCGCCGCCGTTACCTTTAAATTAAGAAAGAAGAACATTAAGCCTCTCGATGAGAGCGCCGAAGCCGTTAATATGCCGGTGGTTTCCATCGCGAAGGAAGAGAACGAGAGCGTTGAAAACCCGGCGGCTGAAGCCCCGGATAATGGAAAACAGCCATAACAAAGTAATTGTTTAGTGATGCCCCCGGACGAAAGTCAGGGGGCAGTGAAAGTTCTGAAAGTATTGAGAAAGAGAAAATAAATATGATATTTGATACGCATGCACACTATGACGATGAAGCTTTTGACGCGGACAGGGACGAAGTCCTTGCCGGACTTAAAGAAAAAGGAGTGTCAAACGTAGTTAACGTTTCGGCCGAGCTGACGGGCGTCAAAGCTTCTCTGGAACTTGCCCAAAGATATGATTTCATATACGCGAGCGTCGGCATCCATCCGAGCGAGACGATGACGCTCAAAGAAGAGGATTATGAATATCTGAAAAAAGCCTGCGCGGATGAGAAAGTCGTGGCGGTGGGTGAGATAGGACTTGACTATCATTATGATGACGACAGGAATATCCAGAAGTACTGGTTTGAAAGGCAGATAGAACTTGCGAAAGAGACGAAGCTTCCGCTGATAATACATTCAAGGGATGCGGCAGCGGATACGCTTTCCATCATAAAAGGCTGTGACGCTGCCGAATGCGGAGGAGTTATCCACTGCTTTTCTTACGGCGTCGAGATGGCAAGGGAATATCTTAATATGGGATTTTATCTGGGAATAGGCGGAGTCCTGACATTTAAGAACGGTAAAAAACTAAAGGAAACGGTTGAATACGCCCCGATGGAAAGCCTTGTGCTTGAAACGGACTGCCCGTATCTGGCACCGGAGCCGTTTCGGGGTAAAAGGAATGATTCTTCGTATATAGCCTATGTTGTGAAGGCGCTTGCGCAGATCAAGGGTCTGAGCGAAGAAGAGGTGATCGATATAACGGAGAAGAACGCAAGGAAAATGTACGGTATCGGTTAACTCGTGCGTTTTGCTGTGTCGTGCTCGGGAACCAAAAGTTCCTTTTTACTGGGCGCGGCTGCGATCCGTCACAAGAAGAAAGGAGACACAATGGCTGAGGAAGAACATAAATCTGAAAAGAAAAGCTGCAGGGTGATTCCGTACTGGTGCATATTATCCGCGAGCCTTTTTGTTTTTTCGCTGGCACTGTATTTTTTCGCGAGGAATAATACATATTTTACGGAAAAGATATACGCGGAAAAGATCTACCGCGTGCTTTCTGTCGTTTTAAACAATGTGACCGGTATTTTTCCGTTCTCCGTAATAGAGATCATTATACTCCTGCTTCCGGCGGCGCTTATCCTCATTGCGTATCTGACGGCCGGCAGGATGGGGAAAGAAGCGCCGGTATTAAAAAAGACAGCTGCCGTTATCGTAAGATATATCGGGATCGCGGCTTTTCTTGCGAGCGAATACATACTCCTTTGCGGGATCAATTATTACAGGATGAGCTTTGCCGAAAGCTACGATATTCCCATCAGGGAACATACCGCGGATGAATTCTATGAGATGTGTCTTGATCTTGCCCGAAGGACTACACAGGCGAGAGAAGAGGTCACGGAGCTGGACGATGAAGGAGCCGTCGATACGGGACTTGGGAAATATGCACTCGCGAAGAGGGTGGCGAAAGAGTTCAACAGGCTTTCGGAAGAATATCCGCTGATCAACGGACATACGGCAAGACCCAAGCCGCTTCTTCTGTCAAGACCCATGTCATATACGCATATTACCGGGATATACATGCCGTTTACGGTCGAGGCCAATGTCGACGCGGATCTGCCCGAAACGGAACTTATACCTTATATGGCGCACGAGATGGCGCATGTGAGCGGATTCATGCGGGAAGATGAGGCAAATTACATCGCTTATCTCGCGTGTAGCAAAAGCGAGGATCCGACCGTAAGATACTGCGGACTGCTTTTCGCCTTTGACTATGCGGTGGGGAAATTTTATTCGAGAGTCGTGAGCAAAGACGATTCGTATTATGATGAATACAGAGAAATATACGCACAGATCTCCGATGACGTCTGGAAGGACGAGAACAGGATATATGAATACTGGGAACAGTTCGAAGAATCGGCGGTTTCGGAGGCCGCGGACAGGACCAACGACGCATATCTTAAGATGAACGGACAGTCGGACGGGACCAGAAGCTACGGTCGGATGGTAGATCTGCTTCTGGGAGAATACGATATGAAAAAGTAACATAAAAACAATGGTTTTTATGTTACTTTTTTATTTCATAAGATGTAAGAAAAAATGAAAAAATGCAAAGGTTTTGTAATATTAACCAAATATTGAACTTGTTTCAAGCTCAAAAATATCCATTATTGCCAAGCAAAGCCCAATAATTTATTGACAAATCGCTAATAGGGTGTTATGCTATTCATAGACTTTAATGCGTCAAAATATTTTTAAAGAAAGCGAAGTTGGATATGGCAAAGATTAATAAGAATGAATTGGAGCGCGGCGCCGGTCTGCTCCTGCCTGTAAGCAGTTTACCATCTCCATACGGCATCGGAACCTTTGGTGACGAAGGTTACAAGTTCGTGGACATGCTGGTTAAGGCAAAGCAGAAGTACTGGCAGGTGCTTCCGCTCGGACCAACAAGTTTTGGTGACAGCCCTTATCAGTCGTTTTCGGCTTTTGCGGGCAACCCTTATTTTATCGACCTTGACTATCTGGTTAATGAAGGCCTCTTAGACAAGGGAGAGCTTTACAGATACGACTGGGGAAGTAATCCTTCATATGTGGATTACGAGAAGATTTACAACAGCCGTTTTGAAGTACTTCGTAAGGCGTATTGGAAGAGTACTCACAAGAGAACGAAAGCGTATAAGACATTCTGTGAACAGAATGAATACTGGCTTGATGATTACAGCTTCTATATGGCACTTAAGACTTACTTCCAAAACAGGGAATGGCTTCTCTGGGACGACGACATCAAGTTCCGTGAGGAGAAGGCAGTCAAAGAATATCAGACAAAGCTTAAGGATGATATTGATTTCTGGAAGTTTACACAGTTCAAGTTCTATGAGCAGTGGTTTAAACTGAAAGCTTACGCCAATGAGAAGGGGATCAAGATCATAGGAGACATTCCGCTTTATGTATCTATGGACAGCTCGGACGTATGGGTACACGGAAGACTCTTTGAACTTGACGAGAGAAAGAATCCTATCAATATTGCCGGAGTTCCGCCGGATAATTTCTCGGCAACCGGACAGAGATGGGGCAATCCGCTCTATGACTGGAAGGCAATGAAGAAAGAGGACTACGGATGGTGGTACCAGAGAATGAAGTCATCGGCAGAGCTTTATGATATCATAAGGATCGACCACTTCATCGGAATAGTAAGATACTTTGCCATCCCTGCTGAGAACGATACCGCTGAGTTCGGCGTATACAGACCGGGGCCGGGCAAAAAGCTCACCGATGTGATCGATAAGGCTGTCGGAGACAAGCAGATAATCGCAGAAGACCTCGGAGTTCTTATACCGAAAGTTACACAGCTTATGCAAAAGTGTGGTTATCCGGGAATGAAGATCCTTCAGTTCGCTTTCGGCAACGGTCCTACGAATGAGTATCTCCCTCACAATTACGATCACAACAATCAGATCGTATACGGAGGAACACATGATAACGAGACTCTTGCAGGCTTCTTCGGAGATCCGAAGAAAGAGATCAAGGATCTGAAGTATGCGCTTGAATATCTGCATATCAATCCTGAACACAAGAGCAGGGAACAGCTTACAAGGGAACTTACCGCTGAGACCATAAGAATGGGATACGCGACAAGTTCAAATGTGGCAATATATCAGGTACAGGATATACTTGCACTTGATAACAATGCCAGAATGAATGAACCGTCAACAGTAGGAAAGAACTGGCAGTGGAGACTTACACCGGGTCAGCTTACACCTGCGGCTATGCAGGCGGTAACGGATTATACCTGTATCTACGGAAGGGCTAATGATCCAAAGAAATAGGAATTGACGCCGCTGGCGTGATTCTGCCGGGTAGACCGGCGATATAATAATAATTAATTTTATAAAAAGAAAGAGGTAAAAACTATGAGAAAAAGTAAAAGAATCTTAGCACTCTCACTTGCCATGGCAATGAGTGCTACCTGCTTCACAGCCTGTGGCGGCGGAGAGGAAGAAGGTGGTAAGGCTACAGAGGTTGTAAGACCAACAATAGCAGCTGATACCAGCTTTAAGAGACCTGAAAAAGTTGAAAAGAACGCAGACGCAAAAGACGTAACATTAAAAGTATGGGCACCTGCCGAGGAGCAGAACATCTTAAGAGCTCTTTGCGAAGCTTTTAACGACAGCATGGCTAGTTACAAGATCACATTTAAATTTGAAGAGGTTCCAGAGCCGGAAGCTTACAAGACAGTATCAAAGGATCCTGCAGCAGCAGCCGATGTATTCTATTTTGCTAACGACCAGCTTGCAAACCTCATCGATGGTGGTTACATAGCTGAAGTTCCTTCAGAGATCAGCGACAGAATATCTCCTGTACTTGATGATGCGGCAGTTGAGTCATGTAAGTCTGGCGGAAAGCTTTACAGCTTCCCATTCACAGCTAACGTATGGTACTTATACTACAACAAGAGCCTCTTTGAGAAGGCTAACGTAGATACATCCAGCCTTGATTCTATCATGGGCGCTAATATTGATGGATGTGACTTCAACTTCTCTATTCCTCTTGACAACGGATGGTATATCGGCGGATTCTTCCTTGGTGAGAACGGATGTACATTATTCGGAGCTGACGGAAAAGATCCTACATCTTGTGACTGGAACAATGAGACAGGTGTAGCTATCGTTAAATATCTTAAAGGTCTTCAGGAGACCAACAAGCTGTACAAGGATAACGGAAGCGCAGATACTATCGGTCTTTTAGAGTCAGGTAAGTGTGCATCATTCTGTACAGGTTCATGGAATGCGGTTGCTATAAGAAAGGCTCTCGGAGATAATTATGCAGCATGCAAGCTTCCTTCATTTACATTTGACGTCAACGGAACAAAGGTAACAAAGACGATCAACCCATTCGGTGATTACAAGTCAATCGGTGTAAGCAAGCAGACAGAGAATCCTGCAGCAGCATTCCTTCTTGCTGAATTCCTTGTTAGCCCTTGGGCTCAGGAGCAGCGTCTTGCAGCAAGATCAATGGCTCCTACACATAAGGAAGTTATGGAACTCGCACTTCAGGGTAAATATAATGATCCTGGTGTAGTTGCTAATATCGAGCAGACAAAGCAGGTTGTTCCAAGACCTACAATTTCTCAGTTAGCTAACTATTGGACACCAGCAGGCGGCATCGGCGGAAATATTACAGGTCTTACAGCAAAGGTTGCTGATGATGCGGCAATTAAGAAGATGCTTGATAAAGCTGTTAAGAATATCACAGCAGTTAAGTAGTTTGTAGCAATTATTAATAATGCGGATGCGGCAGAAGCCGCATCCGTCAAAACAAAAAAAGGAGGGCAATGATTGTGAACGAAAGTACTTCAAGTGCATCATTACCTAGTAAGGTTGACTTTGATGTCAATGTCTTTTCCGTTATCGCACAGATATTTCAGCATGGAGATATCTTCACAAAGGCATCATTTGGCATCATGGGTCTTTCGAATCTTGTCAGGGGTCAGATAATCAAAGGATTACTTTTCCTTGGTTCCGAGATAGCTTTCTTAGTTTATCTTTTCAGCGGAATTAAGTTTTCATCTGATACAACGGCTCATGAATACTGTGGTGTAAAAGACTTTAAAGGATTATTTACTCTTGGTACGAAGGACAATGTTTATAAAGAAGCGTTAGAGAACGGTATTACGGTACAGCAGAAGGTTGTAGCCGGCGATGACTCTTCACTCTTCCTTCTTTTCGGTGTTGTATCGCTTATCATAATCTGCGGATTTGTTATACTGTGGAAGGCTAATGTTAAGTCTGCATATCTTGCACAGTATGCTGTTGAAAGAGGTAGAAAGCCTACAACCATATTTAAGGATCTTTCAGATTTATTTGATTCAAAGCTTCACAATACGCTGTTATTATTACCTTTGGTAGGTATTACAGCATTTACTGTCACCCCGCTTATCTACATGATACTTGCGGCATTTACCAATTTTGATAAGACCCATAACGGTGTAGCTGCCAGATTCCACTGGGTAGGTTTAAAGAACTTCGCAGAGGTTCTCGGAGGCGGTGCAGCTTATGGTAATACTTTCTGGAGAATATTAGGCTGGACATTTATCTGGGCTATATTTGCAACTTTCCTCTGCTATCTCGGCGGAATGCTTCTTGCTCTTCTTATTAACAGGAAGGGTATTAAGTATAAAGCTTTATGGAGAACAGTATTCGTTATGTCTGTTGCTATTCCACAGTTCGTAACACTCCTTACCATGAGAATGTTCTTACAGAGAAACGGTATCCTCGATGGATTACTTGGAAGATCAGAGAATACTTCTTTAGACCTTCTTGGAAAAGCGTTATCAGCCAGAATAAGCGTTATCATAGTTAACTGCTGGGTTGGTATCCCATATACCATGCTTATCATGACAGGTATCCTTATGAACATTCCTGCAGACCTTTATGAATCTGCAAAGATTGACGGTGCAACAAAGTATGTAATGTTCTTCAAGATCACTCTTCCATACATGATCTTCGTTACAACACCGCACCTTATTCAGCAGTTTATCGGTAACATTAACAACTTCAACGTTATCTACCTCTTAACAGGCGGCGGTCCTTCACTGGACATGATGTACGAGGCAGGAAGTACAGACCTCCTTGTTACATGGCTCTACAAGCTGACACTTGATAAAGGTGATTACTGCTTCGCAAGTGCTATCGGTATCTGTATCTTTATTATCAGTGCAACCTTCTCACTCATTACTTATCGTAGGAGTGGGTCATATAAGAATGAGGAGGAATTCCAGTAATGAAAATAGAAAGATCAATGTCAAGCGCAAGAAGAACCGGCGACATCTTTTCTTATATCGGACTCGTTCTCTTATCGATTGTTTGGTTGTTGCCGATAGTTTCAATTATTCTTCAGTCATTCAAGGTTGAGAACGGTGCTCACTATAAGAATGTCTGGCCTAAGAAATGGACACTTAATAACTATAAGGAACTGTTAAGAATCGGATATTCAAAGGAGCAGAAAGAAGCTTCTTACGCAAAGTTTGACGAGTGGTTCCTTAACACATTTTTCGTAGCAGTTTTAGTATGTCTTATTTCTACATTCTTTGTATTGTCAGTATCTTATACAATGTCAAGAATGAGATTTAAGATGAGAAGAACTTTCATGAACGTAGCACTTATCCTTGGTATGTTCCCTGGATTCATGTCAATGATCGCTATTTACATGATACTTAAGTCTTTTGGTCTTACAGAGACATTAACTTCTCTTATACTTGTTTATTCAGGTAGTACGGGTCTTGGTTTCTATGTAGCGAAAGGTTTCTTCGATACGATTCCTAAGGCTATTGACGAGGCTGCCTGGATCGACGGCGCTACAAAGTGGCAGGTTTTCACAAAGATCACAATGCCTCTTTCTAAACCTATTATAGTTTACACCGTATTAGGTGGTTTCTCATCTGCATGGATGGACTTCATCTTCGTAAACTACGTAATGGGTGCAAGAACAGACAAATACACAGTTGCCCTCGGTCTTTACAAGATGATCGACTCAGAACATATCGGACAGTATTATAACCAGTTCTGCGCCGGCGCCGTATTAGTATCTATACCTCTTGGTGCGTTATTCGTAGCAATGCAGAAGTACTATACAGAGGGTCTGTCAGGTGCCGTAAAGGGTTAATCCCCGGTTTTACAGTAGACTTAAAACATTTGAGCTGCCGCATTTGCGGCAGCTCTTTTTTTCATTTTTATCTTGACAAAATCATTTCGCTGGTATATTATAGACTCATACCGATACCGACAGGAGTTGAGAGTATTAATTTCCTAATATCGTATCCGGTTATCTTATCTTCTTTTATTCTGACAGCGTTATTTGCGGATTGGCATAGTTCACGAATACCCAACAGATTGACAATTACATTTACAGTATTAGGACTGATTCAGAAGCTGATCGAGGGCATTACAGCCGGCGGTATGCTGAAGGGACTTGACGGGATGTTTTTCTCACTTGCCCAGGGTGTCCTTGTTATCACTTTACTATCGGTTCTGTTTGTGCTTCGAGGATTGGGAGCCGGAGACATCAAACTTTATGGAGTGATAGGGATCTATAAAGGATTTAAATTCTCTATCGTTGTATTTGCCGCAGGCATTATCATTTGTGCCCTGAATATTATTATCGGGATCATAACCGGAAGAATAAAGCCGGGGGACAGAATCAGAATGATGCCGTCTACAGCAGCGGCGTACATGATCATAATTGTGTTTAAAGGAGGAGTTGTTTGAAGAAAACTGTTTTGATCTATGATCAGGATGCTGATCATGCCAGAAGACTTGGGGATTTTATCGGGGAGTACAGTTCGCCCGGGATCGATACGATCGAATTTTCCAATATTGATACGTTAAAAGAATATTTAGAAGAAAGAATGAAGAGCGGCGAAGTTAAAGATGTGTTTTTGGTATGCGGTGAGGAGGTTGGAGACAGGTTCGAATTTGAGAATAAGATACTGCTGACGGAAGACAGGGATAAAGAAGATGATAAGAAGGATAAGAGCAACAGGGTATACAGATATCAGGCAGGAAAGGAGCTGAGCAGGGATATCGTTTCCTGCATTGAAAGAGAAGCAGGAACTGATGAACAGAAAAAAGTAAGCGCTATGGACAAAGAACCGATATATACAGTTATCGGCATTGATGCATTTGATCCGTTAAAACCGGCGCTGCAGCTTGATGATATTCTTGACAGGAAGTATCTGCTGGTAGATATAAGGTCGGTAAAAGTCAGGAGGGATAACGGTAAGAATAAGGAAGACATAAGTAATTATACAGCGGGATTATCCTGTCTGCTGTTTGCGTTAAACAGTCAGAGTCTTGATGTGGAAGAGATGATGAGGAAGAAGATAATAAGAAGAGAAGATCACAGTGTTATTGAGGAGGTCAACAGTTTTACGGATATTGCATGCCTTACGGGGGAAGGAGTTGAAAGGATAGCGGAAGCCGCAAAGAATATCGGTTATGAAGGGATCATCCTGATCTCAGACTGTATCGGAGCGTTAGCTTTGGGAAAGGATATTCTTAAGGGCAGGGTAACAGTGGTTGAGAGAAATCATCATGCGAAAAACGGCCTTTCTGCAGAACTGCTGAAGACCGCAGGCTTAAACAGCGCGCAGATCAAGAAGTGCCGCGTGATAAATGCAGATCGTAACGAGAAGATCGCAGTCCCGTTCGAAACGGAAATTGAGACACTGCGGGCTTATCAGTAAAGACGCGGAGGGAAAAGTGATAAATAATGGATAGTTTTATCAGGCTTCATTATGAACAGACGATAAAGGAGATCAAAGAATATACTGCGTCAAAAGCTTCCTGTGATGAAAGTGATGAAGGCATAGAAGCTATCATTGAGAATGAACTTGTAGGGAGGATAGTGATTGACGGGATTGCCGTCAAGACGGCGCTTAAGCTGAGAAAGTATGTATTCAATTCCTTAAGAGGATATGATGTTTTATCGGAACTTATTGAGGACGAGTCGATCAGTGAGATAATGGTTAATTCATGGGACAGGATATTTATCGAAAAAGAGGGCAGGATATGGGAAACTGACTTAAGATTCGAATCCGAGCAGAGACTTGAGGATATCATCCAGAATATAGTCGGAAGGATCAACAGGAGAGTTAACGAAAGCGAGCCGATCGCGGACGCAAGACTTCCGGATGGATCAAGGGTTCATATCGTTCTTCCGCCGGTGGCGTACAAGGGAGCATGCATAACGATCAGGAAGTTTTCCAGAAAGACGATCACACTTGAGGATATGGTCATGAACGGTTCCATGAGCCGGGAAGCGGCGCAGGTTGTAAGGCTGCTTGTACGGGCCAGATACAATATCTTTATCAGCGGCGGTACCGATACAGGAAAGACTACGATGCTCAATGCGATGGCCATGTGCATCGGAAGGGGAGAAAGAGTTATTACCATTGAAGATCTGGCGGAGCTGAATCTCGAGGGAGTTAACAACATAATATCACTTGAAGCCAGAAGTGCGGGCGTTGAAGGCAGGGGGGAGATCTCGATAAGAGACCTTATAAAAGCATCACTGAGGATGAGACCGGACAGGATCATCGTAGGAGAGATCCGTGACGGGGCGGCACTTGATATGCTGCACGCATACAATACGGGGCATGACGGAAGTATTTCGACGGGACACGGCAACAGTCCGAAAGATATGATAGACAGGATGGAGACGATGGTCCTGTTCGCGAAGGATCTTCCGCTTGACGCGATAAGACGTCAGATAGAATCTGCCGTCGATATCATGATACATCTTTCAAGGGACAAGACCGGAAAAAGATATGTGGAAAGTATAGTGCAGCCTGCAGGCATTGATGATGACGGACAGTTAAAGCTTGAAGAGCTTTTTGTATTCGATCCGGCGGAGGGAAAGTTGATAAGGACAGGAAACAGGATAAGAAGGAGAGCAAAATTAGAAAGGCTGGGGGAGGAATATAAGGGATTATAACAGATATATATTATCGGGCGGAGAATGGTTGGTATTGATGATTAAGGTTTTTCTTTTATCAGCATCAGCGGCTTATGTATTCTATGACACATGGCTCGCGCTGATATCTGCAGTATTTCTGATGTATCCATGTTACAGATATACCCATGAGAAAAAGCTTAGGAAAAGAAAGGAGGCGCTTTTGAGGCAGTTTCGCACAGGGCTTGATTTCCTGATGACGGCAGTCAGTGCGGGAAGTTCGGTGGAAGCGGCGTTTTGGGAGACATATGAGAATCTTAAAAATATATATGGGAATAAGGAGATGATCGTTGAAGAATTTGCTCTTATCTGCAAAGGGCTTAAAATGAACCGGCCTGTGGAAGGGCTTGTAAGGGATCTGGCGCGAAGGTGCGGAATAAGGGAGATAAAAAGCTTTTCGGACGTTTTTTCCATATCCAAAAGAACCGGGGGTAATCTTTCAAAGATCATGGGAGAGACCGGTCAGATAATATCCGAAAGGATAATGTGCAGGGAGGAAATGCTCTCCATGATAGAGGGAAAGCGGATGGAAGCTGTGATAATGAAAATTATGCCTGCCGCAGTGATACTCTATTTTCGCGTGACTTCCGATTACATGAACGTCTTTTACGGAAATGCCGCGGGAATAACCGCCATGACGCTGGTTCTTTTGATATACGGACTATGCGTTATGTGGATAGACAGGATAATCGGAGGGATAGGATGATATATATTTTTTTGATCACGGGATGCGCAATGTTATCTGTGAATATCATTGCACATGCCTTAGTAAAACACACCCCAAAGAGCATTGGCGAGGTCTTGCGGTTTGTGCCTTTAGCGGGGATCATATATGAATATTTTTTTGTCAGAAATATTCATATATCCAAAGCAGTTGAGATGGCAGGAGAGATAACGGGACGAAGCGGCAGAAAGAATAAGAAGGAGATCCGCGATGAACAGATCCGCAGGATATCGGCAGGGCTGAGGATAGTATTTGCCGGAAACCTTATATGTGCGGCTCTGTGCTTCTTTTCGCAGGGAGAGGATGGACATGTCATTACAAGACCTGATTATGAAGAGGGTGCAAAAACGATTGATCTTGAGTTTGACATTGAAGGACTGAAAAAGGATGTCGGAATGGAACTTGAGATCGAGCCGGTCAAAAGCAGCAAAGAAGATTTTGACAAGCTTCTCGATGAACTTCGAGAGTATCTGATAAAGACGGTAAAAGGTGATAATGCCGGGCTTGACGATGTATATCTGCCTCTTGATCTCGTAGAAGAATATCCCGAAAATGACAAGGTTGAGATCAGCTGGCTGACGGACGAGGAAGGATATATAGATTCACAGGGCAATATTGAAGGAGTGCTGCCGGGGGAAAGCGTTATCGTGAGGATAGACGCAATGATAAGCTATGAGGATCACAGGGCTGACATACCGATAGATTTAAAGCTTGTCTATCATGAAAAAGATATGGAGGGTCATGTTAAGGAATATCTTAAGAACTATGTTAAGGAACAGTGCGATGCGGGAGCTGAGACGATAGAACTTCCGCAGGAGGTAGACGGCGCAAAACTTGATTTTCATAAGGATAAAGAAGAATACAGATATTTATGCCTGTTTCTGGTAATTACGGTCTGCGCGGCTGCTTTTGCGGGCGCGGGGGAAAGGAATGTGGTAAGACAGGCATCAAAGATCAGGGAGAAACTGAGACTTGAATATCCTGATATGGTTAAAGAATTCCTGTTATTGCTGAAGGCCGGACTTAATGTCCCTATCGCGTTTGAAAAACTGGCTTTCGAGAATGAAGGACAGGTCTATGAATTTATGAGAAGCGGTGCTTCGGATATGAAAAACGGAGCCGATGTCAGAGAATGTATAAGGAAATTCGGGAAAAGGTGCCAGCTTGACGAATATTCGAGGTTTTGCGCTTATATAGTCCAGAATATCGACAAGGGAAGCGAGAAGATAATAAGTGTACTGGAATCGGAGTCTGAAAAAGCCGGATCAATGGAAAAGAACGCCGTTTACAAAGCAGGGGAGCGGGCAGGCGAAAAAATGGTCTTTCCGTTGATAGTTCTCCTTATTCTGGTGATATTCATAGCGGTTTATCCGGCTCTGGCAGTAATGTAATGAGAAAAAATAAAAAATTAACGATAATGGAGGTATGAGATGCTTATTTTGTATAAATTTAAAGAATTCATGAAAGATGAAGAAGGCGCGGGGGTTGTAGAGGCTGTGCTGATACTGCTCGTTGTGATCGGGCTTGTGATCATTTTCAAGAGTGAGATAGAGGGAATACTTACAAGCATATTTAAAGGTTTGAAGACCAAGGTAAGAGTAATAAATGCCTATGAGATACGGAAAACCATCATGTTTTAGGAGAGGAGACCGGGAGCCTGTTAATAACCGGGCAGCCGGATATGGCAGCATTTGCGAGGAGCTGCCGGCTGTGATAACGGCTTATGCGGCTCTCTGTTTTCTGCTGATCCTGTCGCTGATCCTCGCACTGGCGGAAGCTGTAAGGATACCTGCCTGCAAGATGACGGTCAGGACAAGGACAGGACTGGCGGGAAACAGTATTTTTGCGGATTACAACAGGGAACTGTTTGACAATTACCATATACTTGCATTTACCCCTTCATCGTCTTACAGGGAAGATGTTAAAAAGGAACTTTCCAAAAGGATAAAGACCGATATTGAGACAGGTGCAGAGGAGGCAGGTTATGATCCTGTAAGATATGAGATAACTCAGGTAGATGTAGAGAATATTGAATTCCTTATCGAAGACTATGGCAGAGCTTTCGTCAGTCAGGCTGCAGAATACATGAAATATGAGGATGCGGCGCAGATCTCGAAAACAGTATTGAAAAAACTTGGCATCATTAAAGATAACAAAAAGCTCTTAGAACTCATTGAAAAAAAGAGCGGTGCGGAAGCTGCGATGGTTTCGGTTGAAGGGCTTATGAGAGATATTTGCGAACAGATTGACGGAATACATTTTGAATACGGTATGCCGGCAAGGGATGATAAGGGAAATCTTGTCATTAACGAAAGATTTGCGAAGAAAGCCGTTGCCGGCAGGATAAGCATGGAAAAGCTTGGGATATCCAATGAGTTTGTCTATAACTGCGTTAAGGGAAAGTGCCGGGACATAGGGGCAATGGTGGACGAGCTTGTTTCGGATCTGGCGATCCTTGACAGGGATTTTTCCGAAAACAGCGAAGAGACAAGGCAGCTTTATGATAAGTGCGAAGGGCTGATGTTCGACATCAGGGATCTGGCGCAGGAGGAATATGAGCAGACGGAGGTCTGTCTGGAACTTATATCAAAGCTTGAAAAGGACGCTTTAAATCTTGAGACAGAGATCGAAAACTTTAACAGGTCTTTAGGTCGGGAAAAAGATGACCTGGGCAAAGAGACTTATGAACGTCTTAAAGAGGAGTATGACAGGCTGAAGGAACAGGCTGTGACCAATATGCCCGTGATAAAAGCGCAGTTAAAGACCAACCGGACGGATATGAAACTGATGGCAAGGATAGAATCAATAGGTCTTGGTATGAATAAAGAACAGATACATAAAGCGGCGGAAAAGATAAAACGGTATCCGCTTAAGCTTGAAGGTTATGACACTTCAAATATCCGCTTTGATTACAGCGGGCTTAAGAGAGAAAAAAGAAAGAACACGGGGCTTGATATGTCGGCTGTCAGAGCTCTGATCTCCTACGGAAATTTTTATCTTTGTCTGGATGATATCACATCGCTTTCAACTAAGAGACTTGCAGGGAACTCGCTTCCTTCGGCAGGTTTAAAGACCGGGAAGAATGATATCGCCGGCAGCGTGGAAAAGGCTTTGGACTCCGTATATTCTGCCTTCGGGAACGGTTTTAAAAAGATAAGCGCCGCCATCAACAAAGAACTTGACGTTTCAAAGATAATGAAGGAATCCGCGAACAGATTTGCTGAAAGGATATTATATGTCCAATATATTCAGAAGCATTTCAGCGCTTATAAGCAGAAAACTGATGTTGGATCCGGACATTGTCTTATGTATGAACAGGAATATATCATCTGCGGAAACAGGACAGATATGGCTAATCTCAGGGCGGTGGTCTCAAGACTGTGCGGCATTAGATTCGCGCTTAATTACATTATCATACTTACAGATCCGGCGCTTACAGGTCAGGCGATGGCGATGGCAGCGTCGTCGGGGTTCTGGGTGAGTCCTGCGATCACATATCTGATCCAGCTGATCCTTCAGACGTTGTGGGCATATGAAGAAGCGGTGATAGATACATGCGCGTTGTTAAAGGGATATAAGGTGCCGTTTGTAAAGAGCGCGGTCATGATGAAGATGAACGCGGCAGGTCTGCTGACCTTTAATAAAGCTCTTATAATCACCATGGCGGAGCTTTACAAAAAGAATAAAGATGACTTTATCTCTCTTGATTATAAAGACTATCTTATGATATTCGAGCTGCTCACTGATGAGAAAGTCTCGGCTTTAAGATGTATGGATCTTATCCAGTCCAATCTGAATCTGAGACAGGGAAACAGAGTTGATATGTCCAGAGCCGTGACGGGAGCGGAGATCAAAGTAAGATACAGGCTGCCGCCGCTTTACGGAAGCAGGGGCTTTGAGGGCGCGGTTGAGGATAAGGCAGGTTATTGAAAAAGAAACGGAGGCCGGAAGAGGATGACAACGGAAATCTATATACTCTGCATAATTTCTATAATATGTTTCATTTTTGTGATGCATTGTCGCCCAGGATGTTTGGCGTTCGCCATCTGTTGTCGTTCTCTTCCGGCTTCTGTTGGAATTAAAGCTTCTGTTGGAATTAAAAAATCCGTGAAGGATGTGGGGATGAATAAAGCGCGGGCACAGTTGAAGAAAGCAGTGAACAGACCGCATGTAAAGGCGGGTCTGACCGTGGAGGCGGCGCTTTTGTTCACGGTCCTGATACCGGTACTGACAATGCTGCTTTCGATCATCAGGGTTATTTACATATATATCTGCATGCAGAGCTCGATAAGCTTTATCGCTCTTGAGCTTCAGTCAGACGGGACTCTTGTACAGTGCGCCATGGAAGCGGTCAAAGCGGGAGAGGATACGGTAAGCTTAGGCCTTAAGGAAGGTATTAAGAAGTTTACGGATAATGAATATCTTATAGGTCTTTATGATGAAAAATGTAAGGATGTAAAGAAATATACCGAAAATAAGACTTTTAAGGCTCTTGTCTCGGGAATGTTTAAAGAGAGGGCGGATCCGGTCTTAAAAGATGTCAGGGTGAAGTTTGACGGAAGCAGCTATGACATCAATACCGGCAGATTTAAAATTGTGGCGGAATACAGTCTTGATTATCCGGTCATTCCGGACAGCAGCCGGATCATGAAACAGAGACTTGAATGCGTCGGGAAGGTATTTTATATAAGGCTTTATGACTGGCAGAAAGCGAAAAAAGACACAGATAAGAAAGAGAACCCGGATGAGAAGACTGTAATGGTGTATATCACAAGAAACGGTACTGTATATCATCGTGACAGAAACTGTACATATATCTCCGACAGGATGAAGGAAACCGATATCTCTCTTATAAGCAGGTTAAGGAGCGCAGACGGTTCCATTTATTATCCCTGCGAAAAATGCGTAAAGGGCGCGGCGTCGGGAAAAGTGTATTATTCTGTGTATGGCGACCGTTATCATAAGAGTCTTGAATGTCAGAGCATAAAAAGATATGTGGAAACTATTCCATTGACACAGGTTGGAAACAGAAAGGAGTGTAAAAAATGTGGAAGCAGTTAAGATAATGCTGTTAGCGCTGATAATGCTTGTATTTTCAATCGAGGATATATTTACAAAGAGGATAATGGCAGGACACCTGATAGCCTGTATCCCCGCGGTCGCTTTCTGCGCATGGATAAATATATGTCTCGGACAGATAACGATATCGGGAATGGTTTTGGGACTGATACCGGGAATCCTGATGCTTGCGGCAGCAGGGATTACCGGACAGGTAGGAACAGGAGATGCTGTAATATGTATGATGCTTGGGATAATGATGGGAATAAGAGGAGTGATCGCCGCGCTTGCGGGCTCGATGTTTCTGCTCGATACTGTAGTGATGACAGGTATGGCGGCGGGAAAGGTGAACAGAAAAACGGTTGTCCCATATATACCGTTTCTTTCAGCAGGAACGGTTATCGTGCTGGTATGGGTTCATTAGGGGGAATGATGACTGTGGAAGCGGCTTTTATCATAACTTATGTAAATATTATCATCATCTCGTTTCTGGTATGTGCATTTATCTATCATGATAAATGTCTGGCAAAGGCGGAAGCCTGCGCTATGGTACTGGATGGGGGGAAAGATGAACCCGATCTTTCTGCGCTTTTGATAACAGATAAGAATAAGGCATACGGAAAAGAAACGATAGCTTACAGGCAGTATTATATCGATCTTAAAAACAGATATATACCTGTTCTGTTCCGGGATGCTTTTGATCTCAGGATAAAGATAAGCGCGCTTGTTTTTGGCACGGATCCTGTTAAGACCATAAGGTTTTTTTCAGTTTTCAAAGAGGAGTACATGGGGAAAGGGGCAAAATAGAAAAATGTTTACAACAGAGTATGTAAAGAATCTTTATGATAACTATATGATCCTTGCCGTTGAGGGTGAAGAGAGCAGGGAAGCCGATTTCGCTTATAAAATGTTAGCCGGGAATAACATTAAAGGTCTGCTGAAATGCAGCAGGCGGATGACGGATATGAAAGTATGTTATTGCTATGATATCTCCTGCGGGCAGGCAGTTGCCAATACTTTTGAAAAAGGTCAGCTTGACGAATATCAGATCCAGAGACTGATAGAAAGCATTCTTAAGGCGGTTGATGAAGCTAGAAAATATATGTTAAGGGATGACGGTTTTGTATTAAGACCGGAGCAGACCTTCATCAATATCACAAGTTTTGAGTTAAGTCTCTGCTATCTTCCGGGAGCAGGAACGGATCTGAAAGAAGAATTGTCGGCATTTCTGGAATTTATCCTGGAACGGGTTGACCATAATAACGATAAGGCAATAGTCCTTTCTTACGGTCTGTATCAGATAGTAAAAAGCGACGAAGTGTCTTTTGAAAAGCTGACGGGATTTATGGATACCACCATGAAAGATTATTCGTACAAGATGAAGCCGGACGGGATAAAGGCTGTGAACAAACCTTCCGGGAGACCGAGGGTTGTAACGGAAAGGTCGTATGGAGAAGATGAGTACGAAAGATATGATGAGTACAGTGATCGCGGAGAATACGGTAAAGACAGTTATAATGCAGGATATGATGAAGATGATGATAAAGGCGGATATGATGATCGCGGAGGATACGGTGAGGACCTTGTGGACAGTCGTGATAAAGGGCAGCGGTCAAAGAGTATCCTTGCGAAAGCTGCCGTCAGATATCCATGGTTAAAAGCAGCCGTATTATGCCTGTTATGTCAGATCGCGGCTGCGGGTATCGTTTATGTTTCGGGGGTTTGTACAGATAACGGGAAGATAAATACTCCGTTATGGCTGACCGCTTCATTTGCTTTGGGAAGCGGACTTGCGGCGGGGGTAATATATTATGTGAAGATCAGATCCGGCATAAAGGAAGACCCGGCACGTGATGGAAAAATAAAAGGTGAAGAGGCACCCGGTGAAGAGACGTTTGGCGAAGAGACGTTTGGTGAAGGAACGTTTGGCGAAGAGACGTTTGGTGAAGGAACGTTTGGCGAAGAGACGTTTGGCAAAGGAACGTTTGGAGAAGGAACGTTTGGCGAAAAAGCGTTTGCCGAAAAATCGTTTGGCGAAAAGACAGTTTTGTTATCGGATCTTAATAAAACGGGTTTTGCGCTGAAAAGAATGAACGGGGATGCCCGTTTTGTCAGGATCAACGGTTTTCCTTTCGTTATAGGCAAGATGGCGGGTAAAGTGGATCTGTGTATCAGGGAAGCGGCGGTAAGCAGGTTTCATGCCAAGATTGAAGAATATTGTTATGGGATGCTTAAGATAACGGATATGAATTCTACCAATGGAACATATGTGGACGGAGAGAGACTGACGCCTGATGTGCCGTTTCCTGTTTCGCCAGGACAAAGGATAAGGTTCGGGGATGTAGAATATCTGCTGACGGATACCGGCGATTGAGTTAAAGACTCCAGCGGCGCAGAAAGAACGCCGATGGCGTTTTCGACTTGGCAGTCCTGTGGTCATTATTCGTTATGATGACGGTTGTTAGACCGGATTAAATGTGTTATCATATGGCATAAGTATTGGAGAAACAGAGGTGCCGTTTTTTGAGTTTATTTGAACTGTTATCTGAATATTATGCTAATACGACAGACAGGCAGATAGAGGTCAACGCCGAAAATATCAGAATGTTTTACAGGGCTTCGACGGCCGATCCTAAGATAATTGTCCTTATCAACGCCGTTACAGGCAGCAGGCAGACGGTTTCGGATTCGCTTGTAACAAATATACGGGACAAGGCAGCAACGCTGATCTTTTCCAGGTATGGAAGCGAACCGTCGGTAATATCGGTCATATGCGCCGATGATTTTGAAGCCGTAAAGGATTCTACAGCAGGCTGTTCATATGGCGATGAAAGATGGATAGTCGATGAGAACAAGATGTGTATCATGCTCACCCAGGAACAGACGGTTTATGATAAAAAAGAATATGATACGCTGACAGAGGTTTTAAGGGCGGAAGAGTATTCGAGAAGACCTGATGAGGAAAAATTCCGAAAGGTGAAAAACACTGTCCCGTTGAGAAGAGCATCTGAAAGACGTCGAGTGTCAGACGGGATTAAGTATGCGGCGGGGTCGGTCACATTCTGGATAATACTTGTAAATTTCCTGGTTTTTATCTGGCTTGAAATAATAGGTGATACTTTAAACCCAAAGTTCATGTTCGATCATGGAGCCATGTATTGGAAAAGTGTTATCGAGGATGGGGAATATTACAGGCTTTTTACCTGTATGTTCATTCATTTTGGATTTGATCATCTTCTCGGGAATATGTTCTCTCTGTTTATCATGGGATATATAGTCGAAAAGATAATGGGGAAAGTCCGGTTTGCCACGATCTATTTTGTATCCGGTATAACCGCGAGCATTGTCTCTCTTGCTTATCATTACAGGATCGAAGATTATTCGGTATGCGCCGGAGCTTCGGGAGCCATATACGGAGTGATGGGAGCGCTTCTTGTGATCTTCATATTCGGCAGGGGACTCGGAGGACTGATAAGCGCGAGGGGACTTATCATTTATCTTATAGTCGGTATCGGCAACGGGGTTTTGTACGGCGTTGTTGATAATTCGGCGCACATAGGAGGGTTTATCGGCGGAGCCGCCCTAACATATATTTTGATTCAGGGGATGAAAAACAGCTCACGCTGAAAACAGCTCGTGCTGAAAAACAGCCGGGGGAGATCAAAAAGATTCAAGCTCCAAACTGAAAGCTGACCCGCGCTGAAAAGAAGCTTTAGGGCGGAAGAATGGGTTTTGAATTGAGAAAAAAAGAAAACGGAGGAATTAAGAATGGAAGACTGTATTTTTTGCAAGATCGCAAACGGAACCATAGGTTCCAACACTGTGTATGAGGATGAAGATTTCAGGGCGATAATGGATATCGCGCCTGCAGCAATGGGACATGTTATCATCCTGCCTAAGGCTCATGCAGCCAATGTTTTTGAGATCGATGAAGAACTTTACGGAAAGGGAATGAAACTTGCGAAGAAGCTGGCGGCTGCCGTAAAGCAGGCTACAGGCTGTGAAGGCATCAATGTGCTGCAGAATAACGGAACGGCAGCAGGCCAGACCGTGTTCCATCTGCACATTCATATAGTACCGAGATATGATGAAGATACCGTAAATGTGAAGTGGAAGCCTATGTCTCCTGCTGCCGAAGAACTTGCGGCTATGTGTGAGAAGATCAGGAACGAGATCTGACCGCCTCATTGATCAGCCCGATTATTATCGCGGTTGAATCTTTTGCCGGATTTTCTTTCATCCGGTTAATGTATTCCGTTCTGTTATTATAGAGAAGGTCAAGCTTTTCTGTAAGGATATCGGAATCCAGCTCCTCTTCCTTAAGGACGATACTGAAGCCCTGTTTTTCGAATGAAGCGGCGTTAAGTATCTGGTCTCCCCTGCTGGAAGCGGCAGGGAGAGGAATGAGCAGGTTGGGCTTGGCGAGCGCAAGGATCTCACATATGGCATTGGCTCCGGCTCTTGATATAAGAACATCGGAAAGAGCCAGAAGATCTTTGAGTTCTTCTTTGATATATTCATACTGCACATATCCTTCAATGCCGTTGAAGGATTCGTCAAGCTTTCCTTTTCCGCAAAGATGAATGATATTGAATTTCGGAAGAAGCCTGTCAAGGCAGCTTCTTACGGCTTCATTTACAGCCACGGCTCCGAGGCTTCCGCCCATTATGAGGATGACGGGCTTTTCGCTGTTAAATCCACACATCTGTCTTGCTTTTTCCCGGTCGCCGGTAAACAGCTCTTTTCTTATAGGGGTTCCCGTAAGAACAGCTTTATCGGAGGGAAGATATTTGATCGTCTCCGGGAAATTGGCGCATACTTTCTGTGCGCTTGGAATACAGAGCTTGTTTGCAAGTCCGGGGGTCATGTCTGACTCGTGGATTATTATGGGAATCTTTCTCCTTCTTGCGGCAAGCACTACCGGTACGGCTACAAATCCGCCTTTAGAGAAGACCACATCGGGCTTGATCTTTTTAAGAAGCCTGTAAGCCTGACCGCAGCCGTGATTTATCTTGAAAGGATCCGTAAAATTCTTAACGTCAAAGTATCTGCGGAGTTTTCCCGAAGAGATGCCGTGGTATTCTACGCCCATGGATTCAATGAGACTTTTTTCGATTCCGTTATATGAACCTATGTAGGTGATCTCGTAACCTTCTTTTTTGAGTTCGGGTATAAGCGCCATATTAGGCGTCACATGTCCTGCGGTACCGCCGCCGGTCAATACGATTTTCATGTCTTACTCCTCCCGTCAGTGTATTCCTTTAACGCTTTTGAAAGCTGGTCGGGGCATGAAGTATTTTTAAACCCGCATCTTATTCCGTCTAATCTGGCTATGACGTCTTCGACTTTCATGCCTGTGACCAATGCGGATATTCCTTTAAGATTACCGTTGCAGCCGCCCGTAAATGAGACGCTTTTGATTATATCGTCTTCAATCTCGAAATTGATCTCGCTGCTGCAGGTTCCTCTGGTTCTATATCGCATAATGATTCCTCCATTCATCTTGTCGGTCAATTGAGACTCCCACCTCTATAGGTGGTAAGTTTTAACAAATTCGTCTTGGCCGTGAAAATTCTTGTTTTCTGTAGAAATTATTCCTTTTAAGTATAGTATATACCAAAAATAAAGTAAAGTAACGAAAATGTCTTAACTTCTTTTTTAAATGATAAAAAGCCGAAACGAGTGATTTCTCGTTTAACTCAGTTGTGGAGCCACATGTCTATATAGTCGGCGCGGCAGGAACGCCGGTTCTTAAATAATTAATAGAAAATCCCTTGAGAATAATTTCAAAATGAATGATAATAGGAAGTGTGAATTTCGAATGTTTTTTAGGATTTCGGGAGCACGAAGTGCGAAGAAATCCGGTATCATGGGGGTCAAAATACCTTTTGACCCCAACATCATAATATCAGTATCGGAAAGGATGGAAAAAGATGAAGGATCTGATAGGTATCGTGGGAGCCATGGGGGAAGAGGTTGACGCTTTCATAAAGGATATGGAGGTTGAAAGTGAGAAAGAATATGCGGGAATGACATTTTACAGGGGGTGGCTTTGTGAAAAAGAAGTAGTTGTCGTAAGGTGCGGAATCGGAAAAGTCAATTCGGCAATATGCGCGCAGGTCATGATAGACAGGTTCGATGTGGATCTGTTGATAAATGCCGGAGTTGCCGGAGGTCTTGCGGCTGAGATAGAAGTAGGAGACATAGTCATCTCAAATGATGTTCTTACCCATGATATGGATTGCACTCCGGCGGGCTGCGCTCTTGGAGAGATACCAAGGATGGAAAAATGGATATTTGAAGCGGATAAGGATATTGCCGGTCTGTTCTTTGATACAAGCTGTAAAGTCAACAAAGAGATCAGAACTTATATGGGAAGAGTGGTTACCGGAGACCAGTTCATAGCCGGAAAGGAAAAGAAAGAATATCTTGCCGAAAACTTCGGTGGAGTATGCGCGGAGATGGAGGGAGTTGCGCTGGCGCAGGCGGCTTATCTTAATAAAAAACCGTTTGTCATAATAAGGGCGATATCCGATAAAGCTGACGGAACAGCCGGCGTGGATTATGCGACATTTAAAGACGGTGCGATCGTTCATATGGTAAGGCTTGTGGAAGAGACGCTGAAAGAAATGTAAAAACGCAGAAAGATGTGGATAACACAGAAAAAAATGCGGATAATTGTCGAAAGGTTCTTAAGATTATATCTTAAACGCCGCGATACTTTGTGATATCATACCCTTAACCGGAGAGAAGCGATGACCTTTTGTCTTTCGGGAATTAACCGGAGATAAGGTCTTGTCTTTCTTTCCGGGAATAAGAGGTTTAATAGTTTTTGGGAGGGTATGATGAAATTATATGACAACTATCTTGCCGCCTATATCCTTGGCGGCATCGCGGGCACGGGCTTTCTGTACAGGCTTGTATGGTTCGCGGGAATTCTGAAATTCAAAAAGGCTGCGGCTGATCTTGAAAACACCGGAGATAAATCCTTTGTAAGATTAAAGAACATTTTCAGTGAGAGACTTTACTATAATAAGAAAGTCAATAATGTGGATACATATGTGGATAAGATGCTGCAAAACTGGTGTTTTTGTGGATTAAAGTTATCAACATATTCAAAATTGTGTGGAATACTTATGGCGTCAGAGGTAATATCTGCTGTTCTTATTATACTTTTTGGCATGCTTAAAGGTGTTGATAACATTACGATCTTATCAACAGCTATTGCTGGCATGATCGGAACGGGAGCTCTGGCGCTTGTGGATATCATAATGGACTGTAACGGAAGGATAAGACAGGCGAGGGGCAGCGTCAATGAGTATCTGAGCAATGAGTATTATTATGAGGTCATGGATAGAAAAGACGGGATGTCGTCGAATGCCGAGATCATTGATGCGGATGAATATTCTCCGGCGACCGCATTTACGGAAAATGAAGTTAAAGATATCATCACGGGAGAAGCCGCGATAAGTGAGGATCATTTAAGTAAGAATGCGGCAAGGGAGATCTCGAAGAAGGAAAATATGGTAAAGGAGCTCTCGAAGAAGGAAAATATGGCAAGGGAGCTCTCAAAGAAGGAAAATATGGCAGGGGAGATCTCGAAGAAGGAAAATATGGCAAAGGAGATCTCGAAGAAAGAGAATGCGGTAAAGGAGATCGCGAAGAGGGAGAACGTGAAAAAAGAGCCGGGAAGAGAAAAGACAGCGGCAAAGCTTGTGCCGCAGGAAAGACAGAATGAAGCGCCGGGAAGCGCGGAAGCGGTTCCGGC
>CACZSY010000071.1 GCA_902783965.1 uncultured Lachnospiraceae bacterium | reverse complement strand
TCGGAATCAAAGATCACGCCGTCCATGTCAAATATTATTGCGTCAAATGATGTTCTTCTCATAACGTCACCTTAGTCTAAATATGGATTCGAGCGGATTATGAACATGACTGCTCATAACCCGCCCGAAAAATTATTTTCTATTCATATATAGGTTCAAAATCGCTTGCGTCATGACCGCATAGAGGACAATAAAACTCCTCAGGAAGCGTTTCGCCCTCATAAACATAATTACAGATCCTGCATCTCCAGCCTATTATCTTCTTTTGAACCGGCTTATCTGCAGCGCTGTCTGCCTTCGGCTTTATATCGCTCTGATAAAAAGCATAAGTCAGAGGCTCGTTATCACTTAATTTCTTCGCGTCCGTAACTTCGGCAATAAATAATGTATGACTTCCAAGATCCTGACTGTCCGTAACCTTAAGGCTTAAGACCGCGCTCGCTCCCCAATTAAGATACGGTACGCCGTTATCGTCCACAGGCAGAGGAAGCTCCGACATCTTATCAACATCTCTTCCCGACTGCATGCCGAAATACTTTATAGTCTGAAAAGGTATTGTCTTATCCAGAATGCTTAATGTACAGACTCCGCTTTCTTTCAGAAGATCGCAGGTATAATTAGTATTAAGTACGGAAAACGCAACTCTTACGGGACTGTTCGCAACCTGGATGCATGTATTGGTGATGCATCCGTTAGTTTTTGTTCCCGACTTTACTCCAAGCATAAAAACGCCGTAACTCAATGAATACAATGCTTTCTTGTCCATAATCGTCCTCCAATCAATTTAATGATCAACGTGCAGCTTGTTTCTTCTTCCTTTTCACATAAATCAGTTCAACATCATATCCAAGACATTCCATCACTTTAATAAATATATTATTAACGATAACATCATTATTTCTGATAAGTCTGCTTACATATGGCGCGGAAGTTCCTATCTCTTTTGCAATCTTTGTCTGTGTATAATCTTCTTCGATGCATTTTACCTTTACATCAACTTCAATATTGTTAATCAGCATCCCGGCCTCCTCTATAGTACTATAAATTATTTATTCGTGATATAGATAATTGTATCATATGTTAAAGTATAATTCCATATTCTATTTATCGGATAATTAAAAACTTATCCCTTAAACCCTGTATTTATATTACTTATGCTCTTTTTGCAGCTTTTTATTCTCATACATCAGCTTATCGGCCTGTTTCGCGACTTCGCTGACAGTCGTCTTATCCTGCGGCTTATGCAGCGCGAAACCGTATGCAATATTTACCTCCTCCCACTTATTCTCGGCTGCTTCACATATCTCTTTTCTTCTTTTTTCAAAAAGCTTTTCAAGTTCTTCCCTGTTGATCAGGTCATTGTTCATGAGTATGACAACGAATTCATCTCCTCCGACTCTGAACACGGGACTGTGTTCGTAAACCTTGCATATCAGCTGACAGGCTTTTCTTAAATAGATATCACCTTTATCATGACCATACTGGTCATTTATCTTCTTTAAATAATTACAATCAAAAACGCCTATCGCAAATTCAAACTGTTCTCCAAGGTCAAGATGATTCTGCAGTTTTTTAACATATTCGTTATAACCGCCTTTGTTACGGACTGATGTAAGAGCATCCACAAATACACGCTTATTCAGGTCTCTGACCAAATGTTCATCCTCCATGATCCTTCTTTCCGCCCTAATGGTACGCAGGAGCAGGATTATGATTATAAACATAACAAGAGCTATGGATCCCATTACAATGAACAGATTTTCTTTGATTATATCTACAAAACCTGTCTTAACATCTTCTGTGGAATAGAATGTCAAAGATGTATGTATAGTTGCATCGGGAACTACATCCGTCATCCTTGCGAGTATTGAATACAGTTCGTTATTTCCTTTGCATACGGCAAAGCAATAGTCCATATCTACTCCGGTATAAACCGTTGTAAGATGCAGTTTCTCACACTGCTTTGAGATATTATTGTATCTGTAATTACTTATTATCACGCAGTCTGCGTCTCCATCGGCCACTGCCTCAAGACCTGTAGGAGTATCATCATAATATTTTCTTTTCCATTCCGGATAATGATCCGCCAGGAACATATCATAATTCGTATTTCCCTTATTTACCGCTACGACTACTTCCTTTTTTCTTAAGAACTCTTTTTTTTCCGAAGCGCGGACCACTGCGTCCATTTCAGTCCGCATAATAGAAGGAGTGATGATCAGATCCATCTGTTCAGCGTCATAGCTGGTCAGATTCGACGGAAACATGCAGTCTATCTCACCGTTCTTCATAGCCTCGATCGCGGCTGCCGCGGTAGGATAACAGACAGTTTTAAATGTTATCCGGGAATTTTCAAAAGCCACGGCGGCATATTCCAGATAATCCTTAAGCGCGCCTGTCAGCTCACCGTTCGACTTATCCTGAGCGCAAAAAGCAAGATAATTATCCTGATAGCCAACTACAATTGTCTCTTTGTGATCACTAAGCCATTCCTTTTCCGAAGCATTCAGATATCTGTTGCTTTCCGAATTTTTCAGATATCTGTCATTAAGCTGCTGATCATAATATTTATTTTCATCCTGTATCCTGTTCAATGCCGCTTCAAGATCTGTCAGTATATCAGGACGGTTTTTGTTGACCACGAAAAAATAATCCGAATATCCGATCTTGCATACAGGGATCGCAAACTCATGAGATCCATATACATCTACAGTTACAAATGCATCGATATCTTTACCGAGAAGCTTAATAGACTCCTCTTCTTTAGTATCAAGCTCTACGATCTCAGCTGAGATATCATGTGTCTGAGCCCATTCCAGAAAATAGTCTTTCTGGATACTTCCTTTTGTAACTCCGATACGCTTTCCGTTCAGCGATTCAATGTTTCCGGAGATCAAGTCTTTGCTTTCCGGAGAAACAAATACGCAGTAAGCTTCTGTGCCCATCGGTATCGAGGAATAAAGCATATATTCTGCACGTTCTTCGGAATATGACACGTTACTTAACATATCTATCTCGCCGTCTTTAAGCATCTGCAGCAATTTTGAAAAAGATCCTTCTACATACTCATATTCCCATCCGGTATATGCGGCTACCTTTCTCTGGTACTCATACGAATAACCTGACCATCTGCCATATTCGTCTTTGATAAAATACGGCGGTTCATGCCATCCCACCCGCACAGTCTTCTTACCGTTTTCTTTTAAAGAACTTTCAGAACTGCTCTTGCCGCTTCCTGCTACACTATTCTTATTATCTGCAGCTTTCTTTTCCCGCGCAGATGCAGCAACAGGCATAACATATCCGACTACAAGCGATATTATCATTATGATTATCGTTAGCTTTTTTATCTTTGTTGCTATTCTCACCGGATTATCCTCCTAATGATTCTGTATCCTGTGTCATCTTAGTTTTCTGATATCTTTTCCAATGAGTATCCTGCGTAAATGCCGCAAGGATCGTCTTTGTTATATCGGGTTATGATCAACTGTTATTTTTCAAAAAATTTCTTTTCAAATTCCTCCACCGGAAGCGGTCTTGAAAAATAATATCCCTGCACCATCGTACATCCCATATTTTTAAGCAGTAAAAGCTGTTTCTCCGTCTCCACGCCTTCCGCAATTACCATGACTTTAAGATAATCCGCAATGTCAAGGATAAGCGCTACCAGCTGCTGGTTCTTGACATCGGTGTCAAGATTTCTTATAAATTCCCTATCCATTTTAAGAACATCAATAGGCATATAAGAAAGCATGTTCAGTGATGAATAACCTGTTCCGAAATCATCCATCTCTACCTCATAGCCTTTATCACGAAGCCCCGCGACAACTCGGATAACCTGATCTGCATTCTCAGTATACGCCGATTCGGTTACTTCAAGATTAATGGCGTTGTGTTCAAGTCCGCAGCTTGACAGAATGCCTTCAAGCGTTTCTTCAAGTTTTGAATCAAATACATCAACTCTTGAAAGGTTGACGGAAACAGGGAAAATGACTCCGTATTTATCTCTCCATTCGGCTACCTGTTTTGCCGCAGCCGACCACACATACTTATCAAGCAGACTTATCTGCCCGTTCTTTTCAAACATCGGGATAAAATCTCCCGGCGAGATCATTCCGAGTTCATGGTGACGCCATCTGACAAGTGCCTCAGCGCTTACAAGCTTCGGCGGTTCTGTCTGAATGTCAAATTTCGGCTGGTAATAGATCTCAAATTCATTATTATCCAGAGCATGATTAAGGTCGTTAACCAGACGCTGTTCATAACTCTCCCTTTCACTTATCTTTTCATCATATATTATAAGATGCTTTTTATAATGGCCGCGGGCCATATTGCACGCCGTACGCGCTCTGTCGAACATCTGCTCAGGTTCAAGTCCCTTATGCCATTGCATTATTCCCATACGCATCCTGATATTGGCTATAGCCGCCATTTCATTAAGTTCTTTCTGCAAACGGTCAAATATTATCTGATAATCCTCCTGCGGCCTGCAGTACAGGTCAAATCTGTCCGCTTCGAATCTTCCCGCTATTCCGTTTAATTCTCCTGCCAGCTTCTGTAACTCGCTGCCAAGTATCTGCAATACCCTATCTCCAACCTCCCTGCCGTGAAGGGCATTGATGGAATGGAACTGTTCTATGTTAAGTACAACAGCGTCCATCGGAGTATCCGGATGTTCACGGAACATACGGTCTGCATACTGGAAGAAGTATTTTCTGTTATAAAGCCCTGTCAGATCATCCGTTTCAGTTGCAGATATAAGCTTCTTCGCTTTTTTAGCAGACCTGGCATTAAGTATAAGCAGGATAAGTATAACGATAACGATAACTATCGCTATTATCAGAATAATGTCTATGTTATCGGCAAGTACTTCCCTGAAGCTGATCTTTGCGTCTTCAGTAATGTAATGGGATAACGAGGCATTAACGGAAGCATCCGGAATCCTGTTGATAACCTTGGCCATTATTGAATAAAGCACAGTCTGACCTTTTTCAACCGCAAAGCAGTAATCCATCTTAATTCCAAGAGAAACAGCCGTCAGATGATATCTGTCACAGATTCTTGAGATATTATTATAACGGTAGTTGCTGATTATCAGGCAGTCTGCCTCCCCATGGGACACCGCCTTCAGACATTCCTCAGAGTTTTTAAAATATTCTTTTCCCCATGAAGGATAATGCTGGGCAAGAAACGCCTCATAATTAAGATTGCCTTTATTTACCGCAGCGATCACCTTTTTGTCTTTTGAAAAGATATTGGGATCGCTGATACGGACTATCGCGTACATCTCGGTATCCATTATCGAAGGCGTCATGATCAGCCCTTGTGATTCCGCTTCATATCCGTTTAAGTTGGCAGGAAATACACAGTCAACTTCACCGTCTTTCAAAGCCCTGACGGCATCCTGCGCAGTAGGATAACCTATTGCCTTAAACTTGATCTCCGTATTCTGAAAACACTCAGACGCCATCTGCAGATAATCCTTAAGAACACCCGTCAGCTCTCCGGTATTCTTGTCTTTGGCGCAAAATGCCAGATAATTGTCCTGATATCCCACCCTTATCGTTTCATGTTCGGACAGCCATTCCGACTCTTTCGCAGAAAGAAAAGCATTTGCTCCAGCTCTTATTATGTATTTGTCATACATCTCCATGTTATAGAATTTATTTTCTTCCTGTATCATGGTCATGGCATAATTCAGGTCTTCAAGAAGATCCGGACGTTGTTTGGATACCGCGAAGAAGAAATCAGACGATCCTATCTTAAATAACGGTATCACACGTTCAGGATTGACAAAGGAATCAACCGTAACATACGCATCCAGTTCTCCGTTTTCAACCATCTTCAAAGACTCATCTTCAGAGATGGTCACCTCTGTTACAACAGCCTGTATCTCGTTATTCTCCAGCCAATCCTTAAGCATGTCGGCCTGTATGCTGTCTTTATTGACACCGATCTTTTTCCCGTTGAGCGTGGAGCTGTCTGTCATAAACATATCTTTATTCACAGGTGATATGAACAGATAGTAATCTTCCGTCCCCATCGGAAGAGTTGAAAACAGCATATTTTCCTCTCTTTGCGGAGTGAAGGAAATATCGCTCATCAGATCGATCTCTCCGTTTTCAAGCATACGCAGAAGTTCTGACCAGCTGCCTTTTACATATTCATATTCCCAGCCGTTATAGGCAGAAAGCTTAAGCTGGTATTCATAGGCATAGCCTGTTCGATATCCCGACTCATCAATTGTATTATAAGCAGAATCATACCATCCAACCCGAACTGTTTTCCGTTCACCGGCGTCTGCCGTTTTCAGTTCATTGGCGTCTGCCGTTTTCAGTTCACCGGCGGACATTGTTTTCCGTTCACCGGCGTATACCGTTACAGGGTTCAACAAACCGAAAGAAATGATACAGAACATGATAACGATCAATATCTTTTTCAAATATTTATATACCCACACCCTGATACACCTCCATAATCTTTCGTATTAAATTTTCTCTTTAAAGCCACTGTCAAAGAAAAAAATTACAATAATACAATATAAGTATAACACTATAAAATATTGTCTGCAACACCGCGGCCCATTAATTCTCAACACTGCGACCCATTGATCTGCAGTACCGCGATCCATTGAGATGTATCTTATACTGTAGATGTACCTGTTTCATCGTCTGATTTTTTGTCTGCTTTTTCGTCTGATTTTTCGTCTGATCTATTATCTGCTTTTTCGTCTGCTTTCTGCTCCGTATTTTGTGAGAACCAGTCTGTAGCCTTTTCGAACAATCCGAGTTCTACGGAGTTTTCCAGCGCTTTATTGGCTGAAACCGTGATCTTATCAAGTTCCCCGTTATCTGCCAGCACCAGAAAAGCTTCAAGATAATCCGGATCAAACTGGCTTCCTTTGTTCTTGACAAGCTCTTTTCTTATAACATCAGGCGCAAGTCCTTTTCTGTAGATACGATCAGATCTCATTGCGTCATAAGAATCCGCAATGGTAACAATACGGGCATGAGAAGGGATATTTTCTCCGCTTATTCCTTCAGGATAACCCTTTCCGTCATAACGCTCATGATGATAACGCGCAACATCAGCCGCACCCGTCATAAACGTAGAATTACTCAATATCTTACCTCCGATCACAGAATGCGATCTGATAACGTCAAATTCCTCATCGGTAAGACGTCCCGGCTTGTTTAAAATCGCGTCCGGTACGCCTATCTTGCCTATATCATGCAAAAGAGCCTCTCTCCACAAAAGATCTACTTCATCCTTAGACCATCCGAGCGATCTGGCAAGAGCAACCGAGTATTCCGCAACCCTGAAAGAGTGACCGTTGGTATAACGATCCTTGGCATCGATAGATACCGCCATCATCTTTACTATCTCTTCACTCATCAGTTCAAGTTTTTCCGCACGCTCATTGGCAACGGAAGTCTGTTTTCTTACCTCTTCATTCAACCTCTCTGTATAAGCAATATCCCTTAACGCCATCCTGTGGTATTGTACCATGGCAATAAGGGTAAATATCGTAAGGCTTAAAAACAACAGTGGAAACCTTTTCATAAAAGCTTGTGAATAGCTGTCTGAAAGATGGTTCCTGATCGGGGTGTAAAATAATATAATAAATAAAATATTGTAATATATCGACAGTATAAGATCATTCTTAACACCCACGAAATAACTAATGCCTATAGGCATTAGCAGTGTCCAGAATATGGCAGTGCCGCTTCCCATTCCTTTTATAGCATATACCGTAAAAGCCACCAGACAGAAAATCGTAGGAATAGACGCCGCAATTTTTCGGTTTTTGCGTATACCCGCAAAATATGCGCAGGATGCACCGCCCAGAAAAGTTGCTATCGCCGGAACGAGCATTGACCATTCCTTTGTAACGATATCCAAAATGATTAGGACGATCCCAAGGATAAACGTAACAATACTCACACCTGTAAGCACTTTTAAATTATGTTTGAGACGTTCGCCCACGAAGATCGGCTGTCCTAGTTCTTTCCAAACATCTTTGAAATAATTAAACAAGTATTTTCTTCCTTTCAATATATTTATTTATATAACCATATATCGGTTGATCATTACCAACCCCATCATTCAATATCCGTCAGTTTATGATACTCATTTTCCAGATCTTTTTCTTGTATTAATGCACTTAATCAGTATTGATAAAATATTATATCATTTCGTGGCTTAGATATAAAGAAATATTAAATAAAATATTGATTTAAGGTTATTCTTCTCTTTTTTACCTCCCAGATCGGCCTTTCTCTCACTCAGGGGGTAATTTCATTTCTTGGCTTGAAATTTTTACCTCCCAGATCGGCCTTTCCTTCCATCAGGTGGTAGCTTCCTTCAGCCTTTATCCCCAATAAATAAAGCACCTCAAAGTCAGCCGACTAAGAGGTGCCTTATTTTATACGATTCTCGCATTTCTTAAAGTACAGTAGGTATAATCGCCTTCCTGATAGGTATCAAACATGCCGACCACACAGATTTTACCACCCACTTCCGGATAATCGTCAGGATATGCATATCCATCGGTAAGGACAAATTCGATTCCCTGTGAGCAGCAAGCCGTCGCATCTGATATGATACAGGCAAAATAATACTTGTCCGTAGCCTCGTCGTGATAAAGAGCAAACGATCCATCCATCTTAACGATTTTTCCGAGATATTCCTCCGGCGAAGCCATCATGTTATAAACCTCGGAATAAACCATTGTACTGGAAATGGCTGTCAAATCAATATCTATGCCGTCTGCACTATCAGTAATCGTTTCCGTACTACTCGGCTCTTCCAGTACCGGTGTATTCTCATTCACACCATTTTGTCGTTTGCTTGCCGTATCATCCGATTCAGACGTATTTGTTTGATTGTCAGCTTCTTTTTTGCTGTTCTCTTCAGCCATTCCTGCCTCAAGCACATCCTTTACGCCGGCAGGTTGATTTCCCGGTCTGCTGGTTGAACTGTTGTTTTCGCATCCTGTCAGCATGAATACAACCGTGATGCAGAGCAATAAACTGATCCACTTTTTCATTTTCTCACACCTCCCGAAATTATGCCTGCCACATAGCAGACTGCAAATGCTATTACATCTACGGCCACAATTGTGGAACCAACCGGCGTTCCCGCCAGTATGGAAATGATGATACCCGAAAAAGCACATATTACAGACAACACTGCCGAGCATATCGTGACCGACTTGAAATTCCGAAAAAGCCGCATGGCGGACAACGCCGGGAAAATTACAAGAGCGGAAATCAGGAGCGACCCTACAAGATTCATGGCAAGAACAATGATGACCGCAATAATGATAGCTATAAGAAGATTATATCCGTTGGCATTTGTTCCTGTTGCTTTTGAAAAGTTCTCATCAAATGTCACAGCAAATATCTTGTTGTAAAACAGAATAAAGATAACCACTACGGCAATCGATAATCCTACGCAAAGCCATACCTCCTTCTGGTTCAGTGTCAGAATAGAAGTTGATCCAAACAGCGTGCTGCAAACATCTCCCGACAGATTTGATGAAGTTGAAAAGAGATTCATTATCAGGTATCCAAACGCCAACGCTCCTACAGAAATCATTGCGATGGCCGCGTCACTTTTTATCCTTGCATTCTGCCCGGTTCTAAGCAGAAGCACGGCACTGATAACCGTAATCGGCAATACCAGCAACATTTCGTTTGTAAGGTTCAGAACTGCGGCGATAGCCATTGCCCCGAAAGCCACATGAGAAAGCCCATCACCGATGAAGGAGAAGCGTTTCAGTACGAGCGTGACGCCAAGCAGAGAGGAACAGATCGCAATCAGAACCCCTACGATCAGCGCGTATCGGACAAACGGAAATTGAAGATACATTCCAAGCTTATCGAACATTACGCCTCACCACCTTTCTGCTGCATCAGGAAGAACTTTCCCGCATCGCTTTCCAAATACTCATTCCTCGTGCCATAGAATACGGCATTGCCAATGTGGAGGATGTGACTTGCATAACGAACGGCGGCAGCAATGTCGTGGGATATCATAATGACCGTGATGCCCTCATGATTCAAATCGTTGATCAAAGCGTACATTTCCGCAGTTACTTTAGGATCAAGACCTGATACCGGCTCGTCAAGAAGAAGGACTTTCCTGGTCGCACACAATGCCCTTGCAAGAAGAACGCGCTGCTGCTGCCCACCGGAAAGTTCCCGGTAGCAGCGATTCCTTAGTTCCTTTATTCCCATACGCTCCATATTTTCTTCTGCAAGGTGCTTTTCTTCCTTGCTATAGAACGGTCTTAGTCCGCAACGTCCCTGGCATCCGGAGAGAACAATTTCTCTAACAGATGCCGGAAAGTCTTTCTGGACAATGGTCTGTTGCGGCAGATAGCCGATTTCATTTTTCTTCAGCCCGTCACCAATCAGGATCTGACCGCTGACCGGCTCCTGTAGATGAAGCAGCGTTTTCATATGTGTAGTTTTGCCGGAACCATTTTCTCCCACTATACACAGATAGTCTCCTGTGTTAACGGAGAAATTGAGGTTCTTTACGATGGCACGTGAATCATAGCCAAGCGACAGATTCTGAATGGTGAGTAAAGCCATGAGTCCGCCTCCTACTTTAATGCGTCTTTGAGAACAGACAGGTTGTTCTCCATTATAGACAGATAGGTTGTTCCGTTCTGAACATCTCTCGCCGTAGTAGACTGCATGGAATCCAGCGAAAGAATCTGCTGGTTCTTCGACTGAGTGTTTTTAACGATTGTCTCTGCAATCCGATGGTCTGTTCCCTCAATGGTCATAACCGCAGGTAGGGAAAGCTCGTCTACCTTACCGGCAAGAAAAGTAATGGTTTCAAAACGGGCCTCGGTTTCCGCCGAGCAGCCTACAAAAGCGGCATAATAATCAAGCCCGTAATCATCAACAAGATATCGGAACGGGAAACGGTCACCAAAAAGCAGTGTATGGAAGGATGCATCGTTAACCGCTTCCTGATACTGCGCATAAAGTGCATTCAGCTTTTCTATATAGTTTGAGGTGTTTGTTTTATAAACATCTGCATGATTTTGGTCGATTGTCTGAACGGCATCGGAAATCTTCTGAACTAAAACCGATGCATTCTTCAGCGACAGCCAGACATGTTCATCATATTCAACTTCGCCGTCCTCATGCTCATGTTCATCTTTGTCATGTTCATCACCCTCTTCGTGGTCTGTTCATGCTCTTCTTCCTGCATTCCCTCGACCACTTCTTCTTCCTTGACAGAATCGCTAAGAACATCCAACAGGTTGATCACTACCATATCCTTGTTGGTAGATTCCTGCAGAGCGTCATCCACCCATTCATCAGATTCTCCTCCAACATAGATGAACAGATCGCAGGTGGAAATTCTCAAGATGTCATCTGCTGTGGGCTGATAGCTATGAAGGTCAACACCACTGTCAAGGAGCATGGTGACTTCGGCTCCCGCAGGATTCTCTCCAAGAATATTCATAACCCAATCGTATTCCGGGAAAATCGTTGTTACGACTTGAATTTTGCCATTGTTTGCGGCAGTCTGCCTACTCCAAGAACTGCACGCGGAAAGGCAACCGACCATTAAAATGGCGGCAATAAGAATAGAAAGATATTTTTTCACAATAAAAACCTCCGTATTTTTGATTTTGGACGCAAAAATACAAGGAAAAACAATGCACCGTAAAAATGGGCATAGTTATCCCTTGTTGGAGGTTATTTTAATTATTTAAGCGAACTTTTCTTGAGACAGGCGTTTCCTACCTTTTACCGTTTATTCTGTATCTTAATCAAAATGCCATGATATGATTGCAATCACCGATAGCAGTTTCTCTGATGAGTCCTTTTTCATAGGCCATATCTTGGATTTTGTACCATGCTTTTACGGGCGGATGTCCCGCTTCCACGAACCACTCATCCGGAGGATACTTTCGGTTAATCTCGTCCGTCGGTTTAAACCTTTTGTTAATATCTTCCGATGTTATTCCTTCCACTGTCTGTTTTTCGCATCACGCTGTGCCCTTTTAGGATTCTTCTTCG
>CACZSY010000070.1 GCA_902783965.1 uncultured Lachnospiraceae bacterium | reverse complement strand
GCCAATATTTCGGGCTTTGACAGGCTCATTTCCCAGAACACTGAGCTTAAGGTAAATGTCTGCAAGAATCCGGAGGATACGGTTGCTTACGGACTCGGAAGGATAATCGAAGATCCGACATTAATGAGCCTTACTCATGATGTCAGAAGAGGCAGGTAAGACTTTAATCTGAAAAGGCATTGATTTATGAGAAAAAAGACGCCGAAGATCTATATTAAACCTAAATATATATTATTCTTTCTCATGACGGTCTGCGTGATATCGATAGCAGTATCTTTCAAGTATTCCGAAAAGATAGCTCCGGTAAAGACGAAGGTCGGGGATGTCTTTACGCCCATGCAAAAGGGCATTAATCTCGTGGGAAGATGGGCATATAACAAATATGAACTCATCACGAGGATGAACGAGCTTGAGAAGGAAAATGAAGAGCTGAAAAACGAGCTGGAACAGTTAAAGGGGGAAAACCGCCTTCTCGCGTCCGAAAAGTATGAGCTTAAGGACTTAAGGGCTATGTATGAGCTCACAAAGACCTATTCGGATTATCCAACCGTAGGCGCAAGGATAATCACCAAGAATCCTAATAATTTTTATTCCACCTTTACCATAGACAAAGGCAGCAACGACGGGATCAAGAAGGACATGAACGTCATATGCGGTGACGGTCTTGTGGGGCTTGTGAGTGAAGTAGGACACAATTATTCTGTTGTCCGGACCATAATAGACGATAAGAGCAACGTTACGGGAATGTTTCGGGAGAACACAGTAACCTGCAATGTTGCCGGAGACCTGACGCTTACAGACAAGGGATATCTGAAAGTCACCGGCATCCTTAAGGAAGCTGATGTCAATGAAGGAGATCCGGTCACTACGGCTTACGGAAGTCCCAAGTTCCATCCGGGCATCATCATAGGCTATGTCACTGACATCCATAACGATTCCAACAACATGACCAAATCCGCTTATCTGGTTCCTGTTGTGGATTTTACAAGACTTGACATGGTCCTTATAATTACCGAACTCAGCGAGGGGCTTTATTAAATGAAGAGATTTATAGTTACGTCAATTATCATTTTTACAGCCTATCTTGCCCAGACTACACTTATGGCAGACATCAGAATAGCGGGTGTCGTTCCGAACCTTCTGCTGGTCGTTGTGGCTTTAGTGGGATATATCAACGGAAGAACCCAGGGTATGATAACAGGGCTTATACTTGGACTTATTTACGACTGCCAGTATGCGGGCGTAATAGGTCTTTATGCTCTTTTTTATATGTGCCTCGGTTATGTTAACGGTATCTGCCACAAGATATTTTTCAGGGACGATTATACGCTGCCCGTGATCATGGTAACTGCTTCAAGCCTTGCGTTGGGATTTATGACATATGTCTTTGAATTCCTGCTTCGCAGCAGGCTTAACTTTAACTATTATTTAAGAAATATCATCGTGCCGGAGACGGTCTATACCGTATTTATAGCAGTACTGCTTCTTAAGCCTATGCTTATGATATACGGCTGGGCCAAGAGGGTGAAAGAAAAGGAGGTAACTAATGCTTGACAGATTCTGGGATCATCTGAAGGCTTTAGCCAACTCGCGCTTTCTGCCGCTGTTAATGATATTTACACTGCTTTATTCAATAATATTTGTAAGGCTGTTTAATCTTCAGATCGTTAAAAACGATACTTTAAAGACTGACAAAGAGACGGTAAGTACGACGATAAGAGAGCTTAAGGCGACCAGAGGAAGGATACTTGACTGCAACGGAGTCGTACTCGCGGAAAACAGGCTGAGTTATTCTGTGACGATCGAAGATACTGGAGAACTTAAGGATAATAACGAAAAGAACAGGATGATATATACCCTGATAAGGATACTTGACGCTAACAAGGTTGAACTTGCAACGGATTTTTTCCTGATAATAGATGATGACGGCAATCTTGCCTTTAAAGATGAAGGAGAGGCACAGCTTCTCTTTAAAAGAGAGGTTTATTCGAAAAGACTTGTTTCCGATCTGACGGATGAGGAAAAGAATGCCGGTCCGCAGGAGGTTTATGACTTCTTAAAAACCGGAAAAGGTTCAAGCTATACTTCCATGTACGGCATCTCGGATGAGTATTCCCTGGAAGATTCGCTCAAGATCATGCAGATCCGTTATAATCTCATGCTCAATAAGTATTCGAGATACAAGCCTATTACAGTTGCGGCAAATGTAAATGAAAAAGTTGTTGCGGCCATTAATGAATACAGCAGCGAACTGGCGGGCGTGAATATCCTGACTGAAACTTACAGACACTATAACGAGGATCAGTATTTTTCACATATCATCGGCTATACGGGTCTGATCACGACCGAGAAGATGAACGAACTTAACGAGGCGGCAGGAAACGACAGCCTATACAGCGCGACCGACCAGATAGGAAAAATGGGGCTGGAACAGTCCATGGAAGAATACCTGATGGGTACGAAGGGATATGAAGAGGTTATCCTTAACGGAAGATCACAGGTTACGGGCGTTAAGGAAAGAGTAGAGCCGAAAGCGGGAAATGATATCTACCTTTCAATAGACAGCACGCTGCAGAAAGCAGTCTATACAATGCTTGAAAAAGAACTTGCGTCGATCCTTCTTTCAAAGATAATCAACGCGAGAAAAGTCGGGACATATGAGTCGGCGTCCGATATCCAGATCCCGGTATATGATGTTTATTTTGCCCTGATCAAAAACGGCGTTATCGATATAAAGAGGTTTTCCGGGGATAAAGCAACGGCGTTAGAGCGTTCCGTACAGAAACGCTATGTCGATGAGAGAACGCAGGTTTTCGCTAAGCTTGAGAAAACGCTTTCAAAAGATAATGAGACTCCGACGTCTTCTCTCGATGAGGATATGGCGGAATATGTCAGCTATATTTATAAATATCTGAAAAACAAAGGAGTCGTGCTTAAAGACAAGATAAATACCGAAGATAAGACATATATTGCGTATACTGACGGAAAGATCAGCCTTTCACACTATCTTAAATACGCGTTTTCACAAAACTGGATAAATCTTGACAGACTCAAGATCGAGGAAGGCAAATTTTACAGCACCGACGAACTTTACGACATACTTCTTGATTATACTTTTAATGAACTTGAAGAGGATACCGGTTTCGCGGACTTTATCTATAAGATACTCATCCAGTCGGACAAGCTTAAAGGCAGCGAGATATGCCGTATGCTCTATATACAGAATGTGATCCCTAAAGATGAAAAATCCTTAAAGGGACTTGAAGAAGGAACGCTTTCCGCATATAACTTTGTTCTGGCCAAGATAAAGGCGCTTGAGATCACTCCGGCGATGCTGGGTCTTGATCCGTGTTCAGGTTCCGTTATAGTTACGGATGCTCAGACCGGAAAGATAAGGGCGATGGTTACCTATCCGTCTTATGATAACAATAAGCTTGCCAACAAGATCGATTCGACGTACTATACTTATCTGTTAAAGAACGGTTCGGATATTCTTGTAAACAGGGCCACACAGACGATATCCGCACCGGGTTCCACCTTTAAGCCGCTTGCTACGGTAGCCGGACTTGAAGAAGGAAAGATAACTGTTTATGAAAAGATATACGATAAGAGAGTATTTGAAAAAGTTCCGGGAACAGCTCCAAAGTGTTCCACAAAGTACACTCACGGAGATATCAATGTTGTTGACGCCATAGGAGTATCGTGCAACTATTTCTTCTATGAAGTAGGATACAGACTAAGCCTTGATTCCACAGGAAGATATTTCAGCGACCTGGGTCTTAAAAAACTGGAAAAATACGCTAAGATGTTCGGCTTTGACGAAAAATCGGGAGTTGAGATATCTGAACACGCACCTCACATTTCAACGCAGGACAGCATAAGATCGGCTATCGGACAGGGCAACAACGCTTTTGCCCCGATCCAGATATCAAGATATGCCACATCGCTTGCCAACAGCGGAAAAGTCTTTAATTTTTCGCTTATCGATAAGATATGCGATATGGATGACCATATCATCCTTAATAAAGAGCCTGAGGTAAAAAATCAGGTCAAGATTAGAAATACTACATGGGACGCGGTTCATCAGGGTATGTACACCGTTGTCCATGGCCAGAGAAGTTCGGTAAAAAAGATATTTGAAGATATGACGGTAGCTGTTGCCGGAAAGACGGGAACGGCCCAGCAGGTGCTTACAAGACCGAGCCATGCGCTGTTCATATCATATGCTCCGTATGAAGATCCCGAAATAACCGTGACGGTTGTCATACCTTTTGGATATGCTTCTTACAACGCAGCCGAACTTGCCGGAAAGGTTTATCAATATTATTTCAATGAAGGAGATACCGACAGCCTTATAGATGGGGATATATCGGCTGCCAATATTACTACGACAGAGGAAGATGAAGTGGATCATTGATCCCGGTATCAATATCCGCGATAAGGTAATAAAGAAGGTTAAAGGTGTGGTAATGGGTAATAAGGAGGAAAAATGAACAACTCAGTAGTTATCAAAGGAATGAAGTCGGGAATCACTCTGATTCTTGACGAGGAACTGGATTTTGAAGAGCTTAAGGCTCAGATCGCGGAGAAATTCGCTTCAAGCAGGGAATTTCTCGGAAGGTCTGATATAGCCATAAGCTTTGAGGGAAGAGAACTTGATATCGACCAGATCAAGGAGATCCTTGATATCATCGACATCAATTCCGATCTGAACATAATCTATGTTATCGACAATAACTTAGAAGATAATGAAGTCTTCGACAAAGAGATCGAAGCCATAGTCAGAAAACAGGAGGAAAAAGCAGGATTCATCAGGGTTGAGACCGCTGCCAGATTTGGAGAATTCTATAAGGGAAGCTTAAGGAGCGGACAGTCTATCACATCTGATAACGGTGTTATCATTGTCGGAGACGTCAATGCGGGCGCAACAGTCATCGCGAAGGGAAATATAGTGATACTCGGATCGATATTCGGGACAGCGCACGCAGGATGCGACGGTAACTATAATGCTTTTGTAGCCGCGCTTGATATGAGACCTACCCAGATAAGGATAGGCGATATAATAGCAAGAAGCGCCGATAAGAAGGGAAAACTCCTTCCGGCAAAGAAAAGACCGGAGATAGCCTACGCTAATGACGGCAATATCTATATAGAAGAAATAAGCAGGGAAGTATTAAATGATCTTAAATTTTAAGATTTCCATGCTCTTGCAATAATACCATAAATGTGGTATTACTATTAAATGCATTTTGGAGCTGTCTCCAAAAGCATTCAGATCGCGGGAGTTTTGAATGATATAAGGGAATCTTAAAATGAATTTGGAGGAATTAAAAAATGGGTGAAGTTATAGTTGTCACTTCAGGAAAGGGCGGAGTCGGTAAAACAACGACATCAGCTAATGTCGGAACCGGTCTTGCAAAATTAGATAAAAAGGTGGTTCTTATAGATACGGATATAGGTCTTAGAAATCTTGACGTAGTAATGGGACTTGAAAACAGGATAGTATATAACCTGGTAGACGTAGTTGAAGGAAACTGCAGGATAAAGCAGGCGCTTATAAAAGATAAACGTTATCCTACACTCTATCTTCTGCCTTCCGCTCAGACAAGGGATAAGACAAGCGTTACTCCTGAGCAGATGAAGAAGCTTACTGAACAGCTTAAAGAAGAATTTGATTACATAATCCTCGACTGTCCCGCAGGTATCGAGCAGGGCTTTAAGAATGCCATTGCCGGCGCCGACAGAGCTCTGGTCGTTACAACTCCGGAGGTTTCAGCCGTCAGGGATGCGGACAGGATCATAGGACTTCTTGAAGCAAATGAGATGAAACAGACACATCTTATCATCAACAGATTAAGAATGGATATGGTAAAACGCGGAGACATGATGTCCGCGGAGGATGTTGTGGAGATACTTGCGGTTGACCTTATCGGAGTTGTTCCGGACGATGAGAATATAGTAGTCTCAACCAACCAGGGTGAGCCGCTTGTCGGAAATGATACACTTGCGGGAAAGGCATATATGAACATATGCAGAAGGATCCTGGGAGAAGAAGTGCCTTATCTGGACTTAAACGGCAAAAAGAGCTTATTTAAGAGGATTTTTGGTTAAGAAGGAGAGGATGATAAAGATGAGTTTTGCAGATTTTTTCAAGAAAAAATCAACTTCCGGACAAGATGCCAAGAACAGACTTAAATTCGTTCTGGTATCGGACAGATCCAACTGCTCGCCGGAGATAATGGAGCAGATCAAGAATGATATTATCAACGTGCTCTCAAAATATGTTGAGATCGATCTTGCCGGACTTGATATAAAGATCACACAGACAGAATCCGAGGGAGGCGGCGGAACGGTACCTGCGTTATTCGCCAATATTCCAATTAAGGATCTTAAGCATGGAAAGGCTATAAAGCAATAATCAGGAAGAATGTTTAATTTTAAGCTTTACAACTTTAAAAAATTGAATATATCACTGATAATACTGGTCACGCTGCTCACAGTTATCGGAGCCTTTATGATAAAGATCTCGGATAATGGAGCATCGAGACTGTTCAATAAGCAGATCTTCGGTCTTGCGCTCGGACTGTTCGCCATGGCTTTTGTGGCAATAGTCGATTATCATTTTATAGCAAGATTTTCAGTACCGATCTGGCTGGCGGGAGTAGCGCTGCTCTTGCTTGTCAAAGTTCCGGGCATCGGAGTAGAGCTTTACGAGGCAAGGCGCTGGATTGACTTAAAAGTCGTCCAGATACAGCCTTCAGAGCTGGCGAAGGTCGTTATCATAATAGTACTTTCGGCGTACTTTACCAGGTTTAACGAAAAGATCAATAAACCGCTGACAATATTGTTCTCGTTTTTTATCGTTGCGGTCCCACTGGCGCTCATTCTCGACCAGCCGGACCTGTCTTCAAGCCTGGTAATTGTATTTGTCTATTTAATAGTATTGTATTCTGCCGGAATTAGTTATAAAATAGTATTGCCGGTATTGGCTGTAGGCGTTCCGGGATCCGTTGCGCTTATCTGGTATATACTGCAGCCTTATCAGACGATTCTGCGGGATTATCAGCAGGGAAGGATATTGGGACTTCTGCATCCTGATGATTATCCGGATATAATGCTTCAGCAGAATCTGTCCGTCAGTGAGATAAGCGATGGAAAGCTTTACGGTATACTGATGGGCGACAGATCCATGGACACATTGAGAAGTCCTTCTCTTCCGATCGGCGAAAGCGATTTCATATTTACCGTGATAGGAGAGACGCTCGGTTTTATTGGGACGAGCGTGATAGTATTACTGCTTGGGGCTGTAATACTTAAGTGTTTCTTTGCGGCAAGAAAAGCAAAGGACAGACTGGGATATCTTATCTGTGTAGGGGTCGGTTCTTTATTTATGTTTCAGGTATTTGTTAATATTGGTGTAGCTACCAGGATCTTACCCAACACCGGACTTCCGCTTCCGTTTTTAAGCTACGGGCTAACATCGCTCGTCAGCTATATGATAAGCATAGGTCTGGTATTGAATGTGGGATTACAGGGAAAGAATCCAAGTAGCCGGATGATGTGAAAGGATGTGAATGTTTTTGAACATTGGGTTGATCGCGCATGATGCCAAGAAGAAGCTTATGCAGAATTTCTGCATCGCTTACAGGGGCATTCTGAGCAAGAATGATGTGTATGCAACAGGAACCACGGGAAGACTTATCGAGGAGGTTACCAACCTCAACATACATAAGTATCTTGCGGGACATCTTGGAGGAGAACAGCAGCTGGGTTCGCAGATCGAACATAACGAGATGGATCTTGTTATTTTCCTGCGGGATCCTCTTAATCCGAAATCACATGAGCCGGACGTAAACAACGTGGTCCAGCTCTGCGATAAGCATAACATACCTCTTGCGACTAATCTTGCCACTGCCGAGCTTCTTATCAAGGCTCTTGACAGAGGAGATATGGATTTCAGAAATCTTTATAAATAGATCGATGGAGGATCATGATGAAAAAAAGGATTTTATCCGCTGCGCTTGTTTCTGTATGTATATTGTGCACCGGCTGCGGTACCGTAAAACAGCTTAACGATATTTTGCTGGCTTATCAGGCCAATGAAGCTGTTACAAGAAGCAATTCAATGGTATATGATGAACCGGTCAAGGCTGCTCCGGTTTCTTCTTCATTGGCGATAGCAACAGGAAAAACAACAGAACCTGCCAACGAGAAGATAACGGCAAAACATACGCTCATGGTAGACATTACCGATAAGAAGGTCTTATATGAGGACAAGGCTCTGGATAAGGCGTATCCTGCAAGTATCACCAAGCTTTTGACGGCGCTTGTTGTCTTTAGAAGGGGAAAGCTTGACGAGACGGTAACATTTTCACATACAGCCGCCAATCTTTCGACTGCAGGAGCGAAAAAATGCGGCTTTAAAGAAGGCGATAAGATCGTACTTAAAGACCTTCTTACAGCACTTTTGGTGTATTCGGGAAACGACGCTGCTATAGCTATTGCCGATCATGTGAGCGGTTCCGAAAAGGAATTCGTAAAGCTCATGAACGAAACGGCGAAGAATGTAGGCGCTTCGCATACTCATTTTGTAAATCCTCACGGACTTCACGATAAGGATCACTATACGACTGCCTATGATCTGTATGTGATCTTTAATGAGTGTCTGAGATATCCTGAATTTAAGGAAATGATCAAAAATGTCAATTATACTGTGAACTATAAGAATAAAGATGATAAGGAACAGTCAAAGACATTCAAGACGACCAATCTTCTTTTAAGTAAGGCATATCCTCTGCATGTTGACAATATAACGGTGCTCGGAGGAAAGACAGGCACGACGGATGCGGCAGGCAGATGTATTCTTCTTTACAGCGAGAATACAGTAACCGGTCACGAATATGTATCCGTGGTACTAAATGCAAAAGATCTGGATGATCTTTATTTCCAGACGAATTACCTTTTGGAGTATACCAATAAATAAATGATCTTAATACTATGGGGCAGCGAAAAGATGACGTCATACGTCGCTGACCGCCGCCCCCTTAAGTCGGGCAGGGGTTAAACCTGCCCTAATAAACTGTTTATGAACAGTTTATTCCATGGAACGTATTCTTCCGTAATAGCTCAAAGAATATATTCCGCAGATTCCGATTATTGTGTAGATTATTCTTGAAAGGATACTCATGTTTCCGAAAAGAGCGCTTACAAGATCGAAATCAAGAATTCCTACAAGTCCCCAGTTGACAGTACCTATAGCAACTAATGCAAGGGCAACATAATCAATAACTTTCATGGCACACCTCCTTGAATTGTTATCTTTATTATGAGTATTTTTATTTTTTTTATGCAGATTATCATTTGGATTTCGGAAGGTGAATAAACTTGGCTGATAAAAAGGACAATAAGGTAAAGAAATTAAAAAAAGGTTTCAGGATAAATGTCGGTCATCTGATATTTGTCTTTATCTTTATATATATATTAGTCTTTGTAATAAACTATCTGTCGAAAGACCACATTTCGATATATACGGTTACAGACTACAGCATTGCCGATGACAATATTTTTACCGGATTTATCATAAGGGACGAGGCTCTGGTAAATACGGATAAAGCGGGATATATAACCTATTACGCGGCGGCAGGCAGCAAGATAGCGAAGAATTCACCTGTATTTTCAATAAATGAAGGGGATAAGGCTGCAGAGCTTATCAGGGAGAACGGAAAACAGGAGATAACGGAAAACGATTATCAGAATATCAGAAACAGGATAGATGATTATATAAGAGGATTTGATCGTTCCGATTTCGCAAAACTGTATGATTTTAAATCACAGCTTAACATGCAGATATTTGAGGCCCAGACGAATGTGAGATCAGCCGATTATGATGCTCTGGCAGAGGCTTTGAGCAAAGGCGGAGTGGATCTGAGTTCTTCGGAATATGCCGGTATCGTTACGATGACATTTGACAATATGGGTGATATAACTACCAAAAACATAACATCCAAGGCATTCGACAAAGACTCATATTCAGTGACAAGACTTACGACAGGCGATCTGGTTGAAAAAGGAGCAAAGGCTTACAGGGTCGTAAAAAGCGATACCTGGAGCATAGTTCTTAAACCTGATGAAAAGCAGCTGGAAAAATTCAAAGATCTGACAAGCGCGGATATAATCCTTTCCAAATACGGTATAAAGATCAATGTGCCTGTAAAGTGTTTTGAACGGGACGGAGAAAACTTTGTAAGACTGTCGCTCGGAAGATACGTGTCAAATTATATCAATGACAGATATCTTGATGTAGAAGTTAATTTTAACAATGCCAGCGGTTTAAAGATCCCGAACAGCGCTATAACCCAGAAAGATTTTTATATTATACCTGAAGAATATATCACAAAAGGCGGTAATTCTGATAAACCGGGTATCATAATGATCGAATATGATGAGAACGGAAAAGAACAGATGAAGTTCCAAACCGCGGATATATATTATAAGAAAGATAACAACTGTTATGTGGATATGAGCCATATAGAAACCGGTACAGTGCTTGTAAAGAAGGATTCAAAGAAAAGATACACCATTTCAAAGAAAGGCAGCTTAAAAGGCGTCTATAATGTAAATGAAGGGTATTTCAAATTCAGAAGGATCGAAGTACTGTTTGACAATGACGATTATTCTGTAGTTAAAGCCGATACAGAATACGGTCTCAGGATCTATGATCATATTGTATCGGATGTATCGACTGCGATAGATGAGGAATTAATATATTGATATTAGGTCATAACCTGATAAGCAGATGACCGGAAAGGCATAATATGATCAAAGAAAATATTGACAATGTATTAAAGGATATCAGTGAAGCCTGTGCGCAGAGCGGAAGGAATCCTGAAGATGTATCTCTTATATGCGTCAGCAAGACCAAGCCTGTGTCAATGATCGAAGAAGCCTATGAACATGGCTGCAGGCTTTTCGGAGAGAATAAAGTTCAGGAACTTTGCGATAAATATGAGTATTTTAAGGAAAAGGGCATTGAAGATATCGAGTGGCATCTTATAGGTCATCTTCAGACCAATAAAGTAAAGTATATAGTCGATAAGGTAAAGCTCATTCATTCGGTAGACTCTTTTCATCTGGCTTCATGTATCAGCAAAGAAGCTGTCCGGAAGAATGTTGTTGCCAATATCTGATTGAGGTGAATGTTGCCGGAGAAGAAACCAAATTCGGAATAAAGCCGTCGGAATGTGAAGAACTTCTGAGACAGATATCCTCACTTCCTTCGATAAAAGTGCTCGGACTGATGACTATAGCCCCATATGTAGAAGATCCGAAGGAAAACCTGCAACATTTTGCTAACTTACGTAAATTACTTATTGACATGGATAATAAAAACATTGATAATGTTTCTATGGGTATTTTGTCCATGGGAATGACTAACGATTACCGTGTCGCTGTTACTCAGGGAGCAACGATGGTAAGAGTCGGTACGGGTATATTCGGAGAAAGAGGTTATATGATGACAGGATCAAAATGATGACCCGCAAAAAATGAAAATCATTAACATTATTATTTAGATAGGAGATAATAAATCATGGCATTTGATAAGTTTTTAGAATTTTTCCAGTTTAAGGATGAGGATGATGAGTATTACGATCCGGAAGATGATATGGCCGAAGAGGATGAGAAGCCTGTTTCAAGACAGTCTCAGAAGGCACAGAGCCAGTCAGCTCCTGCAAGACCTGTAAGAAGCTCTCAGCCTGCTGCAGAGACACCGGCGGCTTCAAGACCTGCCTCAAGAGAACGTTCACTCGGAAACAGTTCCAATAAAGTGGTATCTATCAATAACAAGGCACCGAGAAGTTTTGAAGTATCTGTTCTTAAGCCTGCCAATATCAATGATGCCATAGAGGCTTGTGATATGCTTCTTACCGGAAGAGCTACGGTTGTTAATCTTGAGGGACAGGATCCTGTAGAAGCACAGAGAATAATAGATTTCATTTCGGGATGTCTGTATGCGATCAACGGAAGACTTAACAAGATCTCAAAATACATATTTATCTTCTCTCCGGAGAATGTAGATATTTCAGGCGATCTTGAAGATCTGTTGAAGAATGACGGAAGTTTCAGCGCGCCTACTATCAACAAAGAATTTTAATTCACCAGCAGTTTTGGAGGTAAAAGATGTTAACACCGATCGAGATACAGGACAAGTCATTTAAGTCCGGTATAGGTTATGATAAGAAAGACGTTGAGGCTTTCTTTAATGATGTATATAAAAATTATGAGCAGCTTTACAGAAAGAATGCAGAGCTTAAGGAAAAGGTAACTATCCTTTCCGAAAGCGTAGAGCAGTATAAGAGCATGGAAAAATCTCTCCAGAAAGCCCTTGTTTTCGCACAGTCTGTTTCGGATAATACGATCGCCCAGGCGAATGAGAAGGCTAAAATGATAGAGAAGAACGCATATCTTAAATCAGACGAGATACTTGCCAATTCCAAGAAAGAGCTGGCTAAGATGAATAATAAGATAGCGGCTCTTAAAGAACTGTATAACGGCTATGTCATAAAGTGCAGACATTTTTCAATGGCTATAACCGATATGCTGGATACTTATGATATTTTCGCGGATAATGATATCAACGGCAGGGATTTTAGCAGACCTGAGAAGAAAACTCAGGAACCTGAGGATGACGGTGATTTCAGGGTAGATATTGATTTCAGTGATTTTGAAGATAATAAAGATCAGGATAATGAAATCTTTGAAGAACCTGCTGCGGATAAGGAGGAGTCGGCGACGATCAGTTTCGATGACGGCTTTGATGATATTCTTGAAGACGCGCCTAAGGATAAGAAACCTGCAGATGATTTTAATCTTGGCGTAGTTTTTTCGGATGAAAAGGACTCTGACGATTATTATAAAGCCGCTGCAAACAAAAAAGAAGAAGATATACTTGAGAGATCATTTAATGAACTTGAAAAAGACGGTTTTTCTTTTGAAGATGAAAGCGAAGAGGATGCCGGCTCAATAGGAATAGATTTCGATTTTCTGGATACAGATAAGAGGAATTGAAAAAATGAAGAAGACGTTTATGATAATTATTTCTGCCATTCTAGTAATACTTGACCAGGTGGTCAAGTATTACACCAGAGTGAAGTTGTCAAAGGAACCTCTGGTCATCTGGTCAGGAGTATTTGAACTGACGTTTGTTAAGAATACCGGAGCAGCCTTTGGAATAATGAAAGGGCAGAAGGTATTCTTTTTGATTTTAACGGCGTTTTTTCTGATACTTGCATTTTATCTTATTATTAAGACTCCGTTAAAGAAAAGATTTGCGGGAGCCTTTACGGCTTTGATCCTATTGCTGTCGGGAACGGTCGGTAACGCCGTGGACAGATTGTATTTCGGATATGTAACCGATATGTTTTATTTTAAACTGATCGATTTTCCTGTTTTTAATGTCGCCGATTGCTATATAACCGTTGCTGTGTTCCTGTCCGCAATTCTTGTTTTATTTGTGTATGACGATGAAGAGGTAAGTTTGATCTATGGAAGAAAAAATTCTTGAAGTAACCGTTCTGGGAGAGGATGAGGGCATACGAATTGATAAATTTCTTAACGAGGTGGATTATGCATCATCACCTGAACTTGAAATGCTTACAAGAACTTACATTCAGACTCTGATAAAGGAAGGAAGGGTCTGTGTAAATGATGAACCGGAGATAAAGACAAGTTACAGAGTCAACGAGGGAGACGTGATCAGGATCCAGATGCCTGAACCGGTATGTCTTGACGTCAAGCCGCAGAATATCCCTATAGAGATCGTCTATGAAGATGATGACGTTATAATAGTAAATAAGCCTAAGGGAATGGTTGTTCATCCTGCGGCGGGACATTATGAGGATACGCTTGTAAATGCTCTTATGTATCATTGTCAGGGAAATCTTTCCAGCATTAATGGGATATTGAGACCGGGAGTGGTCCATCGTATCGATATGGACACAACAGGACTTCTTATCGTATGCAAAAACGATACAGCACATAATTTTATAGGCGAGCAGCTTAAAGACCATTCTATAACCAGAAGATATGAAGCGATAGTCTTTAACAGATTTCTTGACAAGTCGGGCGTAATAAACGCGCCTATCGGAAGGAAGCCTCAGAACAGGAGAATGATGGCGATCGTCCCGCAGGGCAAAAGAGCTGTAACCCATTACAGGGTGATCAATAATCTGAAAGGAAATTATGCCCATATCGAATGTGTGCTTGAGACAGGAAGAACCCATCAGATAAGAGTGCATATGGCAAGCATAGGGCACGCGCTTGTCGGAGATCTTGTATACGGACCCGACAGACCGATATCAAAAACCCTACAGGGTCAGACCTTGCACGCAAGAACCATTGGATTCATACATCCCACAACAAAAGAATATATGGAATTTACATCAGAGCTTCCGGAGTATTTTAAAGAGCTTTTGGAAAAACTGTAAAAACTGAAAAAACAGGTGCATTATAATAAATACGGACCTATATGCATAGAATCTATGTATACAGGTTCTTTTTTTATTTCTTTATAATTGAAATGTCATCCTTATGATCCGGGACACGTAATAAAAAATTAAAATTTGCGTAACAAACCTTGACAAATATTTTCTATGGTAGTAGAATAATATTTACATCGCATCATTCGATATAATACTG
>CACZSY010000069.1 GCA_902783965.1 uncultured Lachnospiraceae bacterium | reverse complement strand
GATCAGTACCATGGCAGAAAAGAGCAGATAATCAATAATGAAAGAGGTAAATGATATCATGGTAAATTTAAGACTTTTCTGCTTCACTTTAAACATCTCCTTTGATCAGCTTATAAGAAGATAATAAACATAAATCGTGTTTAAATTGTGAAGACAAATCAAACGATCTATGAAAAAGAACCTTCGGATATCATTATCCAAAGGTTCTCACATCGTTCTTTATTTTACTATTTCCTGTATTGTCTTTATTTTTTTCTCAGTACATCCACTGTATGCGCCCCCGCTCCCAAAAGCTCCGGTCTTTCGCAGGTCGCAAGATGATATCTCATAAACAGTTCGAACTCCTCTTCATCCATCGCCCTGAGTTCTTTTCTTATATAATTGGCAGGTCCGTCTGCTGAAAATATCCTTTCTCTTTCAAAGTTTTCTCCGCTTTCAAGCGCCAGCCCGTTGATCCTGTCTATATCTTCAAGCCTCACATAGCTGTAAAGATCCCTCGGGGAAGTCACCGTATGAAAGCTTTCATCAAGCATTTTTTTCTCCATGCAGGCTTTAATATTCTTTTCGCGGAATCCGTAGATTATAACGCTGTATTCATTCATAACATAAGCAGTAAAGACCAGCCCGCCCGGTTTTGTTATCCTTAGCGCTTCCTTTAATGCCCTGACCTTCTCCTCGTCGCTGAACAGATGGTACATGGGACCGAAAAGCAGCGTAACGTCAAAGCTGTTATCTTCCAGCATATGAAGATCCAGCGCATTACCCTGATAAGAAGTTATCGGAAGCCTGTTTTTCTGCGAACGCAGCACATCGAGATTGTGTTCCACAAGTTCAACAGCCGTAACTTCAAATCCCTCTCTTGCAAGCGCGTAGCTGTATCTTCCGGTTCCTGCTCCGATGTCAGCGGCCTTTATCCTGCTCTTCGCCCTGTTTGCGCCTTTATTCTCCTTCTGCCTGCATTCATCTGTTCCGGCATCTCCCCGGTCAGTCATCTTTCCTTCTTTGACGGTCTGCAGCTGTGAATTATCTGAAAACTCCGAATTTACTGAATTCTTTGAATATTCCAAATTTCCCAAATTTTCTGAATTCTCAGTAAACTCTAAATTCTCCGACATTCCGGAAAGCTTTTTAATAAAGGTAAGGGCAGTTAGAAATTCTACCTGCCCATGACGACTCAAAAGCCTTTTGTTCTCATTAAAATGATTGTAATACTCTACTATAGGATCAAGATCCATCTTTCTACTCTCTTCCGTCCCAACAATAAGTGCAGAGCCTGCTCTTATCTATTCCTACAGATTCGATCATATCGTCAAGCCTGTGATATCTTAAAGAAGTAAAATTAAGCTGCTGTCTTATCTTTTCAAGCATATGATCATAGCGTTCGCTTTCCGGATCTGTATATTCGCGTAATACTCTCTTCGTTGTCTCCTCATCCATATCACCTTCGATATCCTTTATCACTCTTCTTGTGATAAGATCCATCTCGGAATTAGAACGTGAGAAATTGATGTACTTACAGCCGTAAACCAGTGGCGGACACGCCGGTCTGATATGAACCTCTTTAGCGCCGCTCTCATAAAGGAACTCCGTGGTTTCCCTGAGCTGGGTTCCTCTGACGATGGAATCATCAATAAGAAGCAGCCTTCTTCCTTTTATCAGATCATGAACAGGTATCAGCTTCATCTTCGCGATAAGATTTCTCTTGCTCTGTATGGTCGGCATGAATGATCTCGGCCAGGTCGGAGTATATTTTACAAACGGTCTTGAAAACGGTATGCCGGATTCATTCGCGTAACCGACCGCATGGGCGATTCCCGAATCAGGCACTCCCGCAACCGTATCAGGTCTGATATTGTCCCTTTTCGCAAGCATTGATCCGCAGTTATAACGCATCTTCTCGACATTTACTCCTTCATAGGTAGAAGAAGGATACCCGTAATAGATCCAAAGGAAAGTACAGATCTTCATATCCTTGCCCGGCGCCCCAAGCGTACGCACCTCTTCCGGAGTCATTACAACGATCTCTCCCGGTCCCAGTTCCCTGTAATCCGTGTATCCGAGGTTAAGATATGCAAAGGATTCAAATGTCGCGCAGTATCCGTCATCTTTTTTACCGATCACTACAGGCGTTCTGCCGAGCCTGTCCCTGACAGCGAATATCCCTTTCGGAGTCATGATGAGCATTGTCATGGAACCGTCGATCAGCTCCTGCGCGTATCTGATGCCGTCTATCATATTTTCTTTCTGGTTGATGATCGCGGCAACAAGCTCCGTCGCGTTAATGTCACCTCCGCTCATCTCCAGGAAATGAGTATTACCTTTTTTAAATATGATATCAACTATCTCCGGAATATTGTTGATCCTTCCTACAGTTGTTATCGCAAATGTTCCGTGATGGGATCTTACTATGAGCGGCTGCGGTTCATAATCGGAAATACAGCCGATACCCATATTTCCTTTCATATCATTGATCTCTTTTTCAAACTTGGTACGAAACGGCGCATTCTCTATATTATGTATGGAACGGTCGAAACCATCCTTTCCATACACAACCAGACCACCTCTTCTGGTTCCTAAGTGAGAATGGTAATCCGTCCCGAAAAAAAGATCAAATACACAGTCGTTCTTTGATGCAACTCCAAAAAATCCGCCCATAATAAGGCTCCTTTCCGTTTTAAAACATTAATTTATCCGTTTTATTCTAAGCATGCCGACGCCAAAGTCTATTCGAACAGCTTAAGGAATTCCTGACTCGCGTAGGATGCTCTCTCACATATTATCATGGCAGCAAAATTACCCTTGATGTTGACCTTCGCGCCATCGCATTTTTTAACTTCGGCAGGATTATAAGCCTCAAAGGTCGACCTTCTGTCAGAGATCCTTTCTTCCATCTGTGACTTTATATCAAGCACGCCTTCGGTCGTATTAAGCTTGACCAGAAGTATCTCGTCTGCCAGACCTTCCTCGGAATAAAGATATACAAAATCTTCAACTCTGTCATAAGGGATATCAAGCACAGCGCCGAATATTGTCTCGGCATCCTCATCTTTCTTATCTACCCTTAACATTGACGGAAGTCCAAGATCGCCCGTAACAGCTTTTTCCACATCTTCCAGCTTAAGATCATAGAGTTTTCCCGGATCCGTCTGGGTTTCTTTGACAGTATCCTCTTTCTTTTCTTCTTTATTATTACCCTGATCCTCTTTCTTCTCATTTTTCCCGCAGCCTGACAGCATCATGGAAAAAACGCAGATCAATATAAGACTTAATGTCAAAGTTCTTCTTTTCATGATCATATCACTCGCTTTCTTTTTCTGTTAACCGTTTATCCGATCATTCATAATAATCGATATACTGCCCGAAGTATTTGGTTACATTCTTTTCAACCTCATCCATCTGCTCCTGTGTGAGCGAACCTGTCTCCTCTCCTGATTCGAATCCCATAAAGATACCTACAACATACTCCTTATCGTCTACAGGATAAAATGTAGTGTCTATATAAGTCGCCGGAGTCCTTTCATTGATCTTTCCCATTATATAACTTACCAACTCGGCGCCCTTTACGTCATCGAACCTTAAGAATGTCCTGTATATCTTCTTATCCTGCATATTCTTTACGATACCAGGTATCTTCATCTCATCATCTGTTTTCTTCGCGTTCAACAGGGCGTATGTATATTTCGTTCCTTTTGCCGCAGGGAAGAGCGAAGTATCCCAGCTGTGGCTCGCCATGAATGCCTTATCGGAAAGGTTAAGGTTCTTATAATATCCGCTTCCGTTGCCGGCGTCAAATGTACAGTCAACATGATACCAGTCTCCGTCAAGCTTAACAAGATCCCATGAATGAGAACACTCAGTATCATGAACAACCTTGCATTCTATATTATTCATCTGCATGAAAAGCCTGAATGTTGACGCGAATCCTGCGCAGACCGCATTCTTTGTATGAAGTACTCCGTATGGTCTGTCAGGGAAAGCTGAATAATCTCCGACCGCAAGAGTGGAATCCATATTAAACTTTACGTTTTTTACAAGCCATTCATATACGGCAAGTTCCTTCTGATAATCAGTCATGCCGTCCTTTATTATCTCTTTCTGGATCTTAACGGCCTCTTCATATGTATCCTTATCCTTAGGATCTGTAAGGCTCTCAGGTTTATTTTCAAGATAAGCCTTGGCGATATGTTTCGTATCGATGAGCTGATATCTTGAGCCAATCGTTACATTTTCCACATCCTCTACCTTATTATCCTCTTCCGCCTTCTTAAGTTCAGCCTCTCTCTCTTTTCTTAAGGCTTCCTGTTTATCCTTTTCATCCGTTTCTATCTTCTTCGCAAGCTTTTCGGCTATCGCCCGGCTCTCTTTTGCTATCTCGCTGTTCTGATCCGCAATATCACGATTCTGGTTAATACTGTAAATGATACCGGCTCCGATACCCGCAGCTATGCATAATGTCAATACAACTGCAATGATTACTGGTGTTTTTTTCATATTTTTTGCCTTTCTTATAATAATAAATTTGGTCTTTCGACCCTTGACAAAATATTAACACTTTATATTTAGAAATGTTTAACGAAATTGTTAATTATTTAATAATATTTCATGAAATCAGACATTATACATACTCCGCCTGCGCCTGTCGCCAGAACCCTGTTGATCCTTTCTTCTTCAAATCCTATCCCGCCGATGGCGTATACCGGCAGTCCTTCCGCGTCTTCGACTATGCTTCTTAAAAAATCCAGACCTCTGCCGGTCATTCCTTTTTTACAGTCAGTTTCAAATATATGACCTGCAACAGCATATCCTGCCCCAAGCTCTTTCGCTTTCTTAAGCTCTTCCCGGGAATGTACCGATGTCCCGATCATCCGGAACCTGCTTTTGATCTCACAGGACATATTTTCCAAAGCCTTTAACGGCATATGCAGTCTGTCTATCCCAAGTTCAAGCGCGGCTTCAGGATATGAATGGATCGTAAGCGCAACTTTATACTCATCACAAAGCCTTTTGCATTCTTTTGCAAGTTCTGTATAATCATTCAGTCCAATTTCTTTTGCTCTCAATATACAGCCCGCAGGTTTTCGCGATGACGCAAAAGCATTATTCAGTATTTCTGAAAGTCTTCCGTCCGCAAGTTTTAAATCAGTAACACAGAATACTCTGCTGTAATCTATCATGATCAATTTCCTCAGACATCATGTTCTTTTCTAATACATCATATTCTTTGTCTAATACATCATGTTCTTTTCCTCAGACATCATGCTCTTTTTCAAAGGGATCATGTTATATTAGACATAGATATAATCCGACATTACCGGCTGAAGCCCCTGTCTTTCTATCGCCTCGAAAACTTCTTCTACAGTCCTGTTGTCATCTATCTCGAACTGTCCGTCTCCTACATCTTCCACGTCAGAATGTTCTCCGACTCCGGTCTTGGAATCCGCAGATATCTTGGTGCAGCATATCTTTATCAGATTATCCCTTACAACCTTGTTCTCTCTTGTTGAGATAGTTATATTGGCAAACGGCATGAACAGCCTGTAGGCGCATACCACCTGCACAAGTTCTTTTTCATGAACGTCCATCGGATTTATCCTGTCATTATTGATGATCGGACGAAGCCTCGGACATGAAAACGCAATCTCGGCGTGAGGATATTTTCTCTGAATATAGTATGCATGAAGACCTGTAGCCAGCGCGTCCTTTCTGAAATCATCAAGTCCTAAGAGCGCGGCAAAACCTGCTCCTCTCATGCCTCCCATGATCGCGCGCTCCTGCGCGTTGAACCTGTATGGGAATATCCTCTTATGCCCCGCCAGATGAAGAGTCTCATATTTATCCGAATTATAGGTCTCCTGAAATACGGTCACATAATCGGCGCCGCATTCGTGAAGATAGGCGTATTCATCGGAATTCATCGGATATACTTCTATTCCGATAACCTTAAAGTACTTTTTCGCTATCTCACAGGCTTTTCCGATATACTTAACGTCGGACTTGTTTCTGCTCTCTCCTGTAAGTATCAGTATCTCCTTAAGACCTGAAGCGGCGATGGCCGCCATCTCTTTATCTATCTCTTCATAGCTCAGTATCGCCCTCTTTATCCGGTTATGCCTGTTAAATCCGCAGTATATGCAGAAATTCTCACAGTAATTCGATATATATATCGGAGTAAACATATAAACCGAGTTTCCGAAATGTTTTCTTGTCTCAAGCCTTGCCTTCTGCGCTATCTCTTCTATCAATTCCCCGGCTGCCGGAGAAAGAAGTGCTTTAAAATCTTCAGTTGAGATATTATCCTTCGCCAGCGCGTTCTTTACATCTTTGACTGTGTATCTGAACGGATCATAATCATTCATTTCCGAGATGACTCTGTCCATAATATCGGACTTATCCAAAACTTCCATTCCCGGAAGATAGGTCATATGATCGATCCTGTTCTCCTTTTGCAGCTCCCTTATCTCATCGCTTAATATACTCTCATTTACATGATCGGCAGAACTCATTGTCCCTTATCCTCTCTTAAATACATAATCATTTTTCGCAGTTCTTAAGAATTCCGTAAGACATTAGCTCATGCTGGTTTTCTTAAAAATCCGCAGGCAATACCTGGCTCATGCAGGTTATCTTAAGAATCCCGTAAGCGGATCCGAAGCGGAAGCGCCGCTTTCCATGACTCTTCCCGGTCCGGCAAGATACGCTCTTCTTCCCGCGATTATGGCTTCTTTAAAAGCTGCCGCCATCGCAGGTATATCCGCCGCAGTCGCTATAGCCGTATTGGCCATTACCGCAGCCGCACCCATTTCCATGGCTTCGCAGGCCTGAGAAGGTCTGCCGATACCCGCGTCAACGATAACCGGAAGATCGGTCTCGTCTATGATTATCTTGATAAATTCTTTCGTCACCAGCCCTTTATTGGTTCCGATCGGCGCTCCCAGCGGCATGACGCAGGCCGCTCCCGCCTCCGCAAGATCCCTTGCGACGTTCAGATCCGGATACATATAAGGCATTACCACAAATCCTTCATCCGATAATATCTTTGTGGCTTTGATCGTCTCAAAATTATCCGGAAGCAGATATTTGCTGTCTCTCATTATCTCGACCTTTACAAAATCAGTCTTGCAAAGCTGTCTTGAGAGTCTTGCTATCCTAACCGCTTCTTCGGCGTTTCTCGCTCCCGAAGTATTCGGAAGCAGGGTTACATTATCGGGAATATAGTCAAGTATATTGGCTAGACCGCCTTCATTGGCCCTTCTTAACGCAAGCGTTATTATCTGCGCGCCCGCATTCTCAACGGCAGCCTTTATAAGCTCTAAGGAATATTTTCCCGAGCCAAGTATGAACCTTGAATCAAATTCATGTCCCTTTAAAACTAATTTGTCCATTATAATCGCTCCTGATCAGAAATTTCCGGATCATCCGGTTTTGTTTTTTTTGTATTTGACCAAATTTTAAACTTTTCCGTCAACTATCAGCTTCGTTATCAGATTGGCTTCGTGAGCCGCGCATATCATGACTCTCGGAGACATCAGTCCACCGTTGGAATTGCTTCCTCCGTCTCCGCACATGTACCAGTTATTACCGATCTTTTTGGTAACTATAGAATTGCTGTCACCGTAACCCGACATTCCCGAAGCGCAGATAAACGGTTTTTCCGGATACAGCTCCCTTACCTTTCTGGCAAGCATGGCTTTGTTTTCCGGCAGGTCAAATGCTTCGCATATAATATCGTCATCTTTAAAAAGATTTCCGACATTTTCTTCATTAACGTGAATATTCTCACATTCCGTCTCCAGGTACGGATTGATGTTCTGCAACACATCCTTTATGGCCTGTGTCTTGAACATTCCAACATGCTTCATAAAATACTGCTGGCGGTTAAGATTGGTAATATCCACCCTGTCAAAATCCAACAGGTGCAGATGTCCCACTCCTATTCTTGTCAGCATTACCGCGATGTTGGAACCCAGACCTCCCAGACCTGCGATCGCTACTCTCGCATTTTTCAGCTTTTCCTGAACCTCAGCCGTATGACGGATTATAAGTGCCTCATCGATCTGTTCTCTGCTTATCATATATCAGCCGCCTCCGACAAAGCTTACAACTTCAAGGCTGTCATTTTCTTTTAAAATAATACTTTCATAATCCTTCGGATCTATTATCTCTTCGTTAAGCTCACAGGCTATTACTTCAAGCCTGTATCCCATTGACAGAAGCCATGTCTTAAGATCCATGGCTTCGTTAAGTTCTATATCATTTCCGTTTGCTTTAAATGTCATCTTATTTCTCCCAATCTATCATTTATGGAACAGTTTGTTGCTCTGATATCTCGGCTCACAGGTAAGATTTACGCCGAGCTTTTTGAATACGCTCACGTCCACCTGTGACAGGATTACAGATGAATGTACTTCAAGCCCCGCAAGCTTCGGGAGCATTGCGTAAGCTTCCCGCGCAGCCGGATTGGAAAGCGCTGCTATCGAAAGCGCAATAAGTATCTCATCTATATGCAGCAGCGGATTGTGATTTCCCAGATGAGTTACCTTAAGATCCATTATAGGCTCTATTATCTCGGGATCTATGAGTTTTACGCTGTCATCTATTATCGCAAGGTATTTAAGAGCGTTGAGGATGAGCGCCGATGAAGCTCCCAGTATCGGTGAAGTTTTGCCCGTGATTATCGTGCCGTCAGGCATCTCCATCGCAGCCGCAGGACCCTGTGTCTCCTCCGCCCTTATATTGGCGGCAGCCACTACTTTCCTGTCAGAGATGGAAATACCGTCCTTTTCCATGATAAGCTCTATCCTCGCTATTGCGGCGTCGGAATTTTCTCCTTTTCTCTTGTCGCATAAAGCCTGATAATAGCGTCGTATTATCTCCTGATTCGCAGCTTTCCTTACCGCGTCATCATCTGTTATGCAGTTTCCCGCCATATTTACTCCCATATCAGTAGGCGATTTATAAGGGCTCTCACCGGAGATCTTTTCAAACATCGCCTTTAATACCGGAAATACTTCTACATCACGGTTATAGTTGACAACTGTCTTTCCATATGCCTCAAGATGGAAAGGATCGATCATGTTGACATCGTTAAGATCGGCAGTTGCCGCTTCATAAGCAAGATTAACAGGATGGTTTAAAGGTATGTTCCAGATCGGGAAAGTCTCGAACTTCGCGTATCCGGCCGTTATGCCTCTCTTCTGCTCATGGTAGAGCTGCGAAAGACAGGTAGCCATCTTTCCGCTGCCCGGTCCCGGCGCGGTTACGACCACAAGCGGTCTTGTGGTTTTGATATAATCATTTCTTCCGAATCCTTCATCGCTTACTATGAACGGTATATTGGACGGGTATCCGGGTATCGTATAATGCCTGTACACCTTAAGTCCCAATGCCTTCAGCTTCTTCTCATAAGCGATTATGACCGGCTGCTCCGAAAACTGTGTGAGCACAACGCTTCCCACATAAAGTCCGTTATTGGTAAAGGCGTCCACAAGTCTTAAAAGGTCCATGTCGTAAGTAATGCCTATATCGCCTCTGACCTTATTTTTCTCTATATCGGCAGCTTTGATGGCGATCACTATCTCCGTCTGATCCTTAAGCTGCTTTAACATGGTTATCTTTGAATCAGGCTTAAAGCCCGGAAGAACTCTTGACGCATGATAGTCATCAAAAAGCTTTCCGCCGAATTCCAGATACAGCTTTCCGCCGAACTGTCCAATCCTCTCCCTGATATGCTTTGACTGCATATCAAGATATTTATCATTATCAAACCCAATCCTGTACATATAAGTCCTGCTTTCGCAGTGTCTCCTTTCGCTTTTTATTATCCGCTGTTCTTTTCCGCTGTTCTTTTTTGATATTATGATGTCGGGGTCAAAAGGTATTTTGATCCCATGATACCGGATTTATTTATCCGGACTCTTTTTATTGTTCATATATGCATATCTTTCCGCGATCTGTCTTACTTCTTCCTCTGCTTCGAGGAACACCTCAACTATCTTAGGATCAAAATGCTGTCCGGCTTCTTCCCTGATTATGCCGATGGCTTTTTCAAAGGTAAACGGCTCCTTGTAGCATCTTCTTGATACAAGGGCGTCAAACACATCCGCAACAGCCATTATCCTGGCACTCAACGGGATCTCCTCGCCCTTAAGTCCTCTCGGATAACCTTTTCCGTTCCATTTTTCGTGATGATATCCCGTAAGATATATAGCTTCCTTAAGATAATCGGCATCCGACAGATCGTCTATCGCCTGCGAAATGAACTTCTCACCCGCAGTCGTATGAGTCTTCATTATAGCAAATTCTTCATCCGTCAGTTTTCCCGGCTTATTGAGGATCGCATCCGGTATCTGTATCTTTCCGATATCATGAAGCGGCGCCGACCTTACAACATCTTCTATATAATCATCTGTAAGGATATCGGTATAATACCCTTTCTTCTTCAGACCTTCCATGATGACTCTGGTATAATCCGCCGTCTTTCTTATATGATCTCCTGTGCTTTCATCTCTGTTTTCGACGATCTCGGCAAGAAGCATTATGAGTCCCGACTGCATATGTGCGATCATTTCCGTCTTCCTCTTCGATTCGGTGAAATAATTCACACTGTCCTGGATCGTCTTTACAATGGCTTCATAAAGATTCTCTACCTCATCGCCGGTGCATACCGCAAGCTCTTTGATTCTCTCAACATTCTCTTCCATTGCCTCTTCGCTGTTATAAGCAAATTCATCTGCTGAATTGGCAATCGTATTGATCGGATAGACCAGATTATACTTGGCAAGCCAAAGACCTATAGCAAGCACCAGGATAAAGAATCCGGAGAAGATGGATAATAGCTTAACTATGAACATTACCTCGTAGTTAACTATATCCTTCATGGCGACATCAGCCGCAGCGTAACATACGCATTTTCCCGCCTTATTATAGACAGGTGTATATACTGTGAGCAGCCACCCATAGGTGTCGTCCGTAACTATAGGTTCTATCTCCCTTCCTTCCAGAAGCAACGGGATATTTTCCGAGAAAGACTCATCAAACTCAACCAGTTCTCCCGGTTCGCCTCCCTCGAATTCTTCGGTATCAAGATCAAATACAACATGGCACCCATCCTCCATGATCTTGTAGACATATATAAGTTCAACATCCGGAGAGCTGTTCCTTATATCATACAGAAGCTTCTCCGTTTCCTTATACCCTTCTACCGCTTCGCCTTTTTCTATGTACTCGTCAACCTTTTCTGCGTCTATATTATCTCTGACAAGCTCGGATACGCCTCTTGCAAGAATAATATGCTGGTCAAGTGTATACTGTCTGAAAAGATAAAGGCTGATAACAGAAGTCACCGCAGCCATCGAAATAGCTACAGCGGTCAGGACCAGTATAACCTTGACCCTGATCGAATGCTTCTTTCCATGAATGCTTTTCATGTCCTTAACTTCATATCCCAAGTCAGGATTCTGCTTCCATCCGGTAAATTTAACCATTCGTTCTATTTTTTCCGGAATGAAACGGATTATCAGCAATGTAAGCAGTACGCTTATGGCTTTATCGATTATCTCGATAAGAATAGTGCCTGTCATATGTGACACAAGTTTTGAAAGACCGGTATTATCATACAGAAGCTTAATAAAAACCGACGTTCTGTAATCAGGATTGAATCCTTCTATAAGCCACGCCTGTATTCCCCCTATGACGCCTGTCACAAATGAAAGACTTAATATAAATGCGGCAACATATGCTGCCATTTTCTTTTTTTCTTTTTCTCTTATAAGATCAGCGTAAAAAGCAGCTATTACAGCAACCATTACATTATTAAGACAGTAGTAAATGGCCGCGCTGTCCGTAAAGTCAGTTATAAGATTGGTGATAAACCCTACCGCTATACCCGGCAGATATCCGCCCAGCGCAGCCGCAAGCATAGTTCCGATGGTATCAAAATATAACGGAAGCTCTAATTTATCCGCCGCCATCCCGAGCATCATATTCAAAACAATACCGAATACTATAAAAGTCCATGCCGCAAAATGGATCCTTCTTCTGTTCCCGTTAACCGTTCCCGAGCTTTTGTTTTCCGGTTTTGCCGTATTATCCTCTGACTTTTGCATATACGTCTTCCCTTTCCGCCACCGCCGCTGATATATCTTACATTAAGAGTAGAGTGACTTGATATCTATCTTTCCTTCATCAATAACTTTCAAAAAGGCTTCTATGAATTTCGGATCAAACTGTGTTCCGCTGCACCTCTTGAGTTCATCGATAACTTTCTCATAAGAAAGCTTTTTCCTGTATACACGGTTCGCGGTCATAGCGTCGAACGCGTCCGCAACCGCTATTATCCTGCCGTAAAGAGGTATATCCTCTCCCTTAAGTCCTTCCGGATAACCGGTGCCGTCATATTTTTCATGATGATATTTCGCGCCTTCCACAACATGCTCGATAAGGGTGAAGTCCTTAAGTATCTCCGCGCCCTTGGTTACATGTGTCTTCATTATGGCATATTCTTCATCCGTAAGCTTTCCAGGTTTATTCAGTATGGAATCCGGAATTCCTATCTTTCCGATATCATGCATCAGTGCGGCCCGCTTAAGATTCTCTATCTCTGCTTCACTGAAACCCAATTCTTCCGCAAGCAGCGCCGAATACTCGGATACTCTCTGAGAATGCCTGCTCGTAAGCGAATCCTTGGCGTCGACCGTCTTCGCGATGGCTATGATGGTCTCGTTGCCTATCTGAACCTGTTTTAAGGCAAGTTCAAGTTTGCTCTGAGATATCTCCAAAGTCCTCTGGAGTCTTTTTCTCGCAAAATACCATGATATCCAGAAGACAAATATACCTGCTACCGCCACCAAATAGATCTCAAAAAATGTATTCTCATAGAACGGCTTTTCTTTTTCTATCGTGAATTTCATCTCCACGATATCTTTTCCGGTAATACCGCTTATAACGCCGATATGGAAAACATAATTTCCTGACGGCACATTGGTATATACTACAGATGACAACTCGCTCAGCTGCACTGTCTTCCTTGTATCGTCCATTCCCTCAAGATAGTAATAGACTATCGGATCTTCTCTTGTATAGTTTACTATTTCAGGAAAGAGTTCTATCTTGTTGATATTTTTGACAACACTTATTCCCGTCTGTTTTCTTATGTCCGTCTCATTACCGTCCATTGTTACAGTCGGGATATTTATCTTGTAGATCTCGGTATCCGGAATATATCTGTCCGCATTGACCAAAAAGATTCCCTTTTCGGTCGAAAGATAGATGTTGTTGTCATCATCGGTACCATTCCATGCATTGGCGGTAAGCGCTCCGGTAAGACCGAGTTTGGAATTGAGTATCCTGAAATCAATCTTCTCAGACGAAAGAAGTTCATCTCTTTTTACCACATAACAACCTGCGCTTCCGAGCACGAACAGCTCTCCGTCTTTATCCATATAGATATCATAATTGTTATTGTACGGGAAGTTGGACAATATTCTCGGCCCGTTCTCATCAAGATACGAAAGGCTGTTGCTGGTTATGACAAATATATTGTCGCCTTCGGTGTCCGGAACCATTCTAAGTATTACTCCCGACGAAAGTCCCGCGTCCTTTGAAAGAGTACTTACCGGTTTCATATCCTTAACGGTTACTATTCCGTTTCCGTCGGTTCCTACCAGAAGTCTTCCGTCGCTCAGCTGCCACAGACAAAGTATCTGGGCAAATCCGAGTTCGTCACTGAACGGTATGAACGAGTCGATCTTATCTTCTTTAATAAATGCAAGACCCGCGTCGCTTCCGACCGCTATCGTCTTATCCTGCATTTCATAGCATACCCTTACGCGGCTTCCAATGCCTTCCTCCGGAGAATTGAATACCGTCTCGTTTCCGTCTTTATCAATTCTGAAAAGTCCCTTTCCATAGGAACATATCCACAGATATCCTGACGAATCCTTCTTAATGCATCTGATCCTTATGCCTGAAAGTTCTTCCGTCAGCTCATTCAGGATAAATGTCTTATTATCCATATCGATCACATCAAGACCGCTGTCTGTTCCCGAATATAAAAGTCCGTTATAAAGACATGTACTGTTAACAACCCTTTCTTCCAGTCCCACATCACTGTAGATATCTTTAAAAGGCGAAACCGACATTCTAAGCAGACCGTGTCTTGTGGAGGTAAACCACATATTGCCCTGATAATCAATAAGCATATTCATTATGGATCTGCTGAAATTTCCGGTCTTAACAGGATTATATACATCATCGGAATCAATGTAGCCTATTCCGCTGTCCGCGCTGATATAAACCGCGCCGTTATCCTTCATAAAGAGCCTGTTGATATTGGACGTTCCCGCGCACTTAATTCTTTTTATCTCATTAAGATTTCCATCGTTATGATCATATATGATTATCTGTCCGCCCGCTGTTCCCGCGTAGAGCTTCCCGTCTCTAAAGGCTACCGCAGTCAGTGTATCTTCATCGGCGTCAAGCTTTAACGAAGTAATGATCTCTTCGTCTTTGATTATCTTAATGTATCCGTCCGAAGTAACACATGCGATATATTCCCCGTATGTATCCGTACAGAAAGCATAATTAACATCTTTAAAAGTCTTTATCAGTCTTATGCCGTTCTTTTCAAGTCTTACAATGCACATTCCCGCGGAAGTTCCGATATAGAATTTACCGTTTTCGGCAGGCGTTATGCTTCTTACAGAATCGGCGTCAAGCCCGCCGGAGGAATCAATTCCGGCAATAATCACACCGTCCTCTATAACCGCAAGTCCGTTATCATTGGTTCCCGCCCATATCCTGTTTCTTGAATCCACCTTAATGCAGTTGACGTTACGGATCATCTCATACTCGTTCATGAGTTTGAATTCCCTGCCGTTATATCTGAAAAGACCGGCATAGGTGCCTATCCACAGGATTCCGTCCTCCGTCTGCGCAATATCATTGGAATTGCCGCAGGAAAGTCCGTTTTCACTGTTATAGACAGTCTGGATATAGGAAATGTCTTCCTCACTGACTATATCCGCGCCTGTATCTGTCTCTGCTTTTTTATCGTCCGCATAAGCCTGTTCCGCGCCAAAGACTCCCAGCGCAGCAAACGCCAGGAAAAAGCTTAACGCTTTTACGGCATCTTTTTTTATACGATCTTTTTTAACTATCTTTTTCAAGATAAATCTCCTATACACGTATATGCAGCCGTAAAGAGCCATTACCGTCAGAAGCTTATCGATGAAATCAAGATAATATTCTCCAACAAAAGCGGCAAGATACTTAGGTATTCTCCTTGACACAAGGAAATCCCTTACTCCGTCTCCCCATATATTGCCGGAATATCCGCTGTTCATGATAATATTAAACGGAACCGAAGTAGCTGTTGCCACAAACGATATAAATCCTGCCATGGACATTGCATGAAAAAGATCCTTCATATAATTCTTCCTTGTCATGACGCCAGTACACACACCCATGCATATACTGGTTATTCCGTATACCATGGAAGCCGGATTGGTTATTCCATATATCAGATTGCCTGTTGCCCCTGTAACGGCTCCCCAGACAGGTCCGTAAAGATACGCAGCAAATACCGTTCCGAAACAGTCAGCCCACAGCGGCAGTGAAAGCCTTGCGGCAACTGTCTTTCCGGCAAAATTTATCAGCACAAAAAGAATCATTAATAATACTTTTTTTATCCACTGTTTATTCAAAATATCTTCCTTTCGTTTAAAGACAAACCATTACCGGACAATTCTAACATAAATTTTCTTAAAGGTAAACAAACTATGCAGTTTTCTTTTCTCTGTTAACGATAAGCAGGATCTCATGCATTATCAGTGGAAGCAGAGAAAGCAGGAGTACAAATATCCACATTTTCATTGTCATCTGTACTGTTCCGAAGATCTTTGTAAAGAACGGGATCTCCGTTACGGCTGCCTGTCCGATAAGTCCTACAAAGAAAGCAAGGATCATTATCTTGTTGTCAAGATGGTTAAATTTAAATATAGAATGATGTATATCCCTCATTCCGACCGCGTGGAAGATCTCAGACATCGCAAGCGTACAGAAAGCAAGTGTCTGCGCCTTTATCAGGACATCTCCTTTAAGAACATCTATGATATTTCCAAGTGTTATCGATGTTCCCGCGCTGTTCAGCTCGCTTATCGGAGCATACAGGAAAGCTGTCATCGTTCCTATCGCGATAACCAGACTGTATATACCCACATTGAAATATCCGCCTCCGGCAAATATCGATTCTCCGTTCTTTCTCGGTTTCTTATTCATCACATCCGATGAAGAGTTAGGATCAACTCCCAGGGCGAAGCAAGGAAGTGAATCCGTTATAAGGTTGATCCAGAGGATCTGTCCGGCTTTAAGAGGAGCCGCAAGTCCGGCTGCTATCGCTACGAACATCACGAGCACTTCGCTGACATTGGAAGAAAGCGCGAAGAGAATTGATTTCTTGACATTCTCGTAAATATTTCTTCCCTCTTTGACAGCCTTCTCAATTGTGGTAAATTTATCATCCTGAAGTATGATGTCCGCAGCTCCCTTGGCAACGTCCGTACCTGTGATACCCATTGCAACACCTACGTTGGCAGCCTTAAGGGAAGGAGCGTCGTTTACGCCGTCGCCTGTCATACTTGCTATATTGTCATTGGCCTGGATAGCCTTTACGATCTTAACCTTATGTTCAGGAGAAACTCTCGCGAATATCGAAAGACCGTTTACTCTTTCCTTAAGTTCTTCATCGCTTATCTCATCGAGTTCATGTCCCATGATGCACTCGTCAGGTCTTTCTGCGATGCCGAGCTTCTTCGCGATCGCAAGAGCCGTATCCTTATGGTCACCTGTGATCATTACCGTCTTGATGCCGGCGCGCTTAAATGTGGCAATGGATTCTACGACCTCCGGTCTTTCAGGATCTATCATGCCGACCATTCCTATATAGGTAAGCTTCTGCTCTACCGCATCCGCATTATCCTCCCTTATCGCAAGGGAAAGAACTCTTAACGCCTCATTGGACATCTCTGACATGGCATTGGAGATGGCGGACATATCGTCCGGCATGATCTCCCTTACCTTGCCGTCCGAAAGGATATGCGTACATCTTGTCAAAAGTTCATCAGTCGAGCCTTTGGTAAATGATATTATCTTCTTGTCTTTTGTTGTATGAACCGTCGTCATGAGCTTTCTGTCTGAATCGAAAGCTTTCTCGTTTATTCTCGGCATAACCTTTTCGGTATCAGCCTTTTCAATGCCGTATCTTTTTGCGAAAGCGACAAGCGCAGTCTCCGTCGGATCTCCGACCTCTGTTCCGTCGCTTGCGATGCTTGCGTCCGTACAGAGCATAAATCCCTTTAAGAGAGTATCATATTTTTTGCTGTCAAGTCCCTCAAGATCAATATATTTCCCGTCCTGGAACGCCTTGACAACAGTCATCTTATTCTGTGTAAGAGTACCTGTCTTGTCCGAACATACATAGCTTACGGCGCCGAGTGTCTCAACCGCAGGCATGCTCTTTACTATCGCATTAATCTTGGCCATTCTCTGCATTCCGAGGGCAAGAACTATGGTAACGATGGTAGGTATTCCTTCCGGAATAGCCGCAACCGCAAGCGAGACCGCAGTCATCAGGAATTCAAGCACAGGTCTTCCCTGCAGATATCCGATAAGAAATACTATCGCGCAGATCACGATAACCGCGATGCCGAGAGTACGGCTGAGCTCATCCATACCCTTCTGAAGCGGTGAAGGCTTATCCTTCTCTTTTCCTACCATATCGGCTATCTTTCCGATCTGTGTCTCCATTCCGGTCTTATCGACAACACCTATTCCTCTTCCGTAGGTGACAACAGTTGACATATACGCAAGGTCAAGTCTGTCGCCTATTCCTGTCTTTTCATCCGGCACAAATTTTTCATCTTTTTCTACCGGCACCGATTCACCGGTAAGAGCCTTCTCATCAATAAGAAGTCTTGCCGTCTCCAAAAGCTTAAGATCTGCGGGAACCTGTTTGCCTGCTTCAAGCACAACAATATCTCCCTTTACCAGTTCTTCCGAAGATATCTCTTTGGTTTCTCCGTCTCTGATGACGGTGGCTTTAAGCACAGACATCTTCTTTAACGCTTCTAATGCCTTCTGCGCCTTTCCTTCCTGAACCACACCGATTATCGCATTGGCGATAACGATCACCAGCATGATCGCTGCCTCGCCGTAATCCTTGAGCACTATCGAAATTATGATCGCTGCGCCAAGGATCGCGTTGGTAAAATTGAGTATCTGCTCAAAAAACATCTGAACGGCTGTCTTCTGTTTTTCTTCCTTAAGACAGTTTCTGCCGTTCTTCGCAAGAAGCTCATCGGCTTCTTTCTGGGTTAAACCTGTTAACTTTTGCATATGCCATACCTCTCTG
>CACZSY010000068.1 GCA_902783965.1 uncultured Lachnospiraceae bacterium | reverse complement strand
TATGATATAAAAAATAACACTCCGTGGGGATGCGCACTCGCGCATTAGGAAATATGTTGCTTACAGCAACCGCGCTCGGCGCGAGAGTTTCGCAAGCGAAACTCTTTGTTCTGCACACGGGGTGCGCGAGGAAGATTCCCGGCTATGCCGGGCGCACCACCGGCGCAGCGAGTAGGGGAGATTTCTCTCCCCTACTCGATTCCCTATTTCTTTATGCTTTTTCTTTAATTTTATACTTTAAATTAATTTCATTATATGTTATCATTATTTAGCATGTTTATTGATTCTGTTCGAAGTAACAGTTAATACGTGCAGATAGAAGAAAGGTATGGTTTATCTGTAATGAAAGAAAAGAAGAGAGCCGTTATTACCCTTATCCTCTTTACTGCAGTTGCCTGCTTTGTGGCATTTGCTGTTCTTGTGGGTGTGGGTAAGTGGCACAGAGGTAAGGTAAGTAATATTATACTTGGCCTTGATCTTGAAGGCGGTGTAAGTATAACTTATGAAGCTGATAAGGGAACAAGCGATCAGAAGATGGATGATGTACGTGAAAAGCTTGAGAATCGTGCTCAGAGTTTCAGTACCGAGTCTAATGTGTATCGTGAGGGAGATCTCAGGATAGTTGTGGATATCCCGGGAGCCGATGACGCGGATGCGGTTTTAAAAAGCCTTGGAGCATCCGGAACAATCGAATTTAAGACAGAAGATGGCAATACCGTAATTGACGGTAAGGATATCAGTGATGCTGAAGCTGTGATCATGACCAGCAAGGAAAAAGCGGGAAATGATTATGAGATCAAGCTTACCCTTAATGAAAACGGAAAGAATGCATTTGCTTTAGCAACACAGAAAAACATAGGAAAGACAATTTCGATCGTATATGACGGAAAAGTAATATGCGCTCCTACGGTCAATGATACGATCAACGGCGGTATAGCATATATAACCAACATGAAGAGTTATGATGAAGCCAAGAAGATAGCTACATTCATAAGGATAGGCGCTCTGCCTGTAACTCTTCATGAAGTCAGATCCAATGTAGTAGGCGCCAAGCTTGGTTCTGAAGCGATCAGTACAAGCCTTATAGCAGGTGCTATCGGAATTGCGCTTGTTATACTTATCATGATAATCCTTTACAGACTTCCCGGTGTATGTTCATCGCTTGCGCTGGTTCTGTATACCGGAACTGTATTACTTGTTATCAATGTACTTAATATCACGCTTACACTTCCTGGTGTAGCCGGTATCATACTTTCGATAGGTATGGCGGTTGACGCGAATGTCATCATATTTACGAGGATCAGAGAAGAACTCACACTTGGAAGGAGCGTCGGTTCTGCTATAACAACAGGTTTTGACAAGGCTATGTCAGCTATCATCGACGGTAATGTAACCACTCTTATAGCTGCTGCGATCCTTGGAAAGTTCGGCTCGGGTACCATCAAGGGATTTGCGTATACCCTTGCCATTGGTATTGTCTTATCGATGATAACCGCTCTTTTTGTAACCAAGAACCTTCTTACAGCGTTTGTGGCTCTCGGAGCAAATGATGTAAAATTCTTCGGTAAGCAGAAAGTATTAAAGCCGATAGCATTTGTTAAGAATAAAGTTAAGTTTTTCATAATCTCTCTGGTCTGCATAGCTATAGGTTTTGCGGCTATGGGCGTATTTAAGGCAAAGGACGGAAAGGTATTTAACTACGGTCTTGACTTTGTAGGCGGTACTTCAATGACAATTAACTTTACAAAGTCTGTTCCGACGAACAGTGAGATTGAAAATCTCTTTGCAGATAATCTTAAAGTTGTTGCCGAGGTTGCTCCGGTCGTAGGAGAGGATGCGGTTGTCGTAAAGACCAACAATCTTACTGAGGATGAGAGAGCGAAGATCACCAAGGCTATCGTTGAAAAATACGGTATAGAGAATGGAGATATACAGGTAGAAAACATTAGCGCAACGGTAAGCAGCGAGATGAAGCAGGATGCCTTCATAGCGCTCAGCCTTGCTGTTACAGCGATGCTTATATATATCTGGTTCAGATTTAAGAGCATCAGTTTTGGTTTCAGCGCGATCTTCTGTCTTGCACATGACGTGCTGATAGTGCTCGGAGTATATGCCATAACAAGAATAACGGTAGGAAATACTTTTATAGCATGTATGCTGACGATAGTAGGTTATTCTATCAACGCTACCATCGTTGTCTTTGACAGAATAAGAGAGAGTCTTAAGACCAAGAAGAGAACAGAAACTATAGCGGATGTAGTGGACAAGAGTGTTACACAGACACTTACCAGAAGCATATATACTTCCCTTACAACATTTGTTATGGTGCTTATCCTTTATATAATGGGTGTTGAGTCTATCAGACAGTTCAGCTTCCCGATGATGTCAGGTATTTTATGCGGTACTTATTCTTCAGTCTGTGTTGCGGGCGTTTTATGGTACACACTCGCAAGCAAGATCGATAAGGGAAAATATGACAAGCCTGTTGAAGATAAGAAGAAAAAACAGGATAAGGTCTATGAAGGCAATGCTATAGTATAATGCTGAACAGGAAAGATTAAGAATATTTAAAGCGGGATCTTTATATGATCCCGCTTTTTACAATTATTCCCATTTTATTTATTATTCTTTTTGACAGTAATTTATTTGTATGATAGAATTAAATTGAGTAAGAGTTTTTTTATAGAAAGGACGTGAAATATGATGAAAGGAAGGAAAAGATATATCACTTTCGGAATAATGTTGATGCTGGCAGCGGTACTGTTATTTAATAACCGCATTGCGTATGCATACGAACCTGAAGTGATCGATATTCTGGAAGATGCGATGCTCAACGCGCAGACAGAGGCGGATATTCTTACAGATTACGGGTTATATGAGTCTGATATAGTTGAAAACGGTGAAGGTTCATTAATGAACGTGATCAAGAGCAGGAATCCGATCGCATTTGCCTGTTATGATTCTTTTTATATCAGTAGTTACAGAGGTATTAAGGCCGGAGGTCAGAATCTGATCACAGGTGTGACATTCAGTCATGGTGCTGCAACACTTACCAAAGCAGATTTCGAAAAAAGATATGAAGAGATGAATAAGAAGGTATTGGCGATACTTGACCTTGTGGATCCAAAGTGGAGTGATTTCAGAAAGATCCTTTTTGTTCATGATTATCTGATCGACAATATTACTTATGAGAGTAATTATACGGAAGACAATGAATTTACCAGATCGTGTCACAGCGCATATGGCGCGCTTATTAACGGAAGAGCTGTCTGCGACGGTTATTCGGAAGCTTTTGAACTTATCATGGATCAGCTTGGGATCGACTGCATGGTTGTTTCAAGCTCTGCAATGAATCATGCATGGAATCTTGTTAAGGTGGACGGTAAGTGGTACCATATAGATCTTACTCATGATGATCCGATAGTTAACAGGCTTGGTCATGATCTGTATGGAACTGTAAAGCATGATAATTTCCTTATGAGTGATGAATATGTGAAGAATCCAAAGAATAGCAGGAGTTATCATCCGTCATGGGAAACCGTAACTCCTGAGACTTCTACGGATTACGACACATGGCC
>CACZSY010000067.1 GCA_902783965.1 uncultured Lachnospiraceae bacterium | reverse complement strand
TTTCAGCATTATTTTTGTGCTATTTTTATTGATTTTTTCCCATAAATCATTGTTATATTGTAAATTTTTTACAATTTCTGTATTTTTTTATTAATCCTTGCCCCTTGTCGTTTTGGGATATATAATTATGCAGAGGACACCTCTGTATCTCAGATAAAGATGCCCTCCTTACTATATAATAATGAAAGGATACAGATCATTAATGAATAAAAATGAAATCTCAGAGATAAAGAAACAGTTTACTCCCGCTGCCTCGGTGATCACCAGAATCTGCGGATGCTATGTAGGCGCCGATGAGAAAAGCCACGATATAAGATTTACTTCAAAGGCGGCTTTCAATTCCCTTGGGGAAGATGAGGCCTTTAAATATTTTGATATATTCAAGCATACCCTCTCGGGAAGCTTAGGCAAAAACCTCATCAACATGGATTTCCCGATAAGTGAAGAAAGCGAAGGCGGCCATCAGGACTTCCTTATGAAACTCAGGAACAGCGAGCTTAAGGATGACGCTCTTATTGAAGAGTTTTATAAAAAAGTCATGGAAAACTACATATGCGAAGGTAATTATTACATTATCCTCATCCACGGTCTGTATGATATTCCGGGCATGGCTAAAGACGGCACTGAAATGTATGATGCTTCGGACATGGTCTACAGCTACCTCGTTTGCAGTATCTGTCCCGTCAATCTCTCAAAGCCGGGTCTGAGCTATGACGCAAAGAGCAACGCCATTAGCGAAAGGATAAGGGACTGGGTGGTGCTCTCTCCTGCCAGCGGATTCTTATTTCCTGCATTTAATGACAGGAACAGCGATATCCACTCCCTGCTGTACTTTTCAAAGAATCCCGAAGAGCTCCAGACCGCATTTATCGAGAACATCTTCGGAACTGCCGTTCCCCTGTCCGCAAAGAGTCAGAAGGAATCTTTCAACAGCATCATAGAAAGCGCTTTCGGAGATGAATGTGATTTTGAAACGATAAAATCCATTCACGAAAACCTCAATGAACTCCTGGAAGAAAATAAGGACGAACCTGAACCTGTATTGCTGGACGCGGACGAGGTAAGAAAAATATTTGAAAAATGTGAGATACCTGACGAAAAGCTTGAGATCATCTCAAAAGAAACCGCGGAATGCATAACAAAGGAGACCCCGTTTGTTGCGGCCAATATCGCTCCGGCACGAAAGCTTGACATCAAAATGCCCGATGTCGAGATCAAGGTAAGCCCGGACAGGACCGACCTTATCGAAAGCAGGATCATCGACGGCAGACAATGTCTTGTGATAAAAGTTACAGACAGGATACTGGTCAACGGATTAAGCGTTATAGCAGGACAGGAACAGGATTGAAAAACCGGTGACAAATCCGCAGATTTGCACGAATAATCTGCGTTTATCGTTGAATATTTGGTACAAATGTTATAAAATATGATTATATATGACTCAAAGGAGCGGATACCATGTTTTCTGACGATATTTCAAGCAATGAGAAAAAAAGAACCAATAAAACCGCGGTTTTAGCGCACGCATTTACCAGCGTCGGAGCGTTGATATGCTATATCATGCCTTTAGTGGATAAAGACTTTTCCGTTTTATATCTGCTGATACTTGCCTGTCTCGCGCTTGTGCCGGTCATAGCAGAGATCATCTTTTATATCAATAATCCTCAGACAGGACTGATCAAGCACTTCCTTGCGATAGGATTTGCGTTGTTTTATACTTTTCTCCTGTTTACCTGCAAGAATCCGCTGGCATTTACCCTGATCTTTCCTTTGATGATCATCGTATCCATTTTTAACGACATTCCTTATATCGTCAGGATCGTCACCGGCGTGATCATAGAAACCATCGCAGTTGTTATAATCGGCAGTTCAAAAGGCAGCCTGGGTTTTATTGATATCAAGACTTCCATTTTTCAGATTATTTCTGTACTGCTTACGATGGTCTTCTGTATCCTTGCTTCCGTAACCCTTGTTATCAACAACAAGCTCAGAACGCAGTCGATCCTCGATTCAAAGAAAGAATCCGAGAGCGCTTTTAATACTGTATCTAATCTGACCGACAACCTTAAGAGCAGCATCACTTCCATATATGAAGAGCTCGAACAGCTTAAAGGCGCCGCCGCCCTTACCAACACTACCATGGAAGAGGTTAGTCTTGGCGCCGCCGATACCGCAAGCGCGGTTCAGACTCAGATCCTTCAGACGGAAGCCATTCAGAATAAGGTGAATGATGTCGATGCAGCCGCTGAGCACATAGCAGGTAATCTTTCTCATACGCTTTCGATCATCGATGCCAGCAACGAACAGATCAAATACCTTGTTAAAAGCGTTGATGCCTCTGTCGCAAACGGCAAAGCAGCCGCAGAGAAGCTTGAAACTCTCAACGCCTACATAAAGGAAATGAATACCATTATCGAACTGATAGATTCCATTACCGAGCAGACCAGCCTTCTTGCGATAAACGCCAATATTGAGGCCGCCCGTGCCGGTGATTACGGCCGCGGATTTGCCGTAGTCGCTACCGAGATCTCTCAGATGGCCGGGCAGACCAGCGACGCTACTGTACAGATCACTCAGCTCATCAATGATGTTGCCAAAGCCATCCGCGAAGTAGTACATGTTATCTACAAGATGATCGAAGGTATCAATGAAGAGAAAACAAGCACACAGAATACGGTTAACAACCTTGCTAATATCAGAAGTGACACACATGCCGTACAGAAAAATGTTAATCTTCTCATGACTTCCATTTCAGACCTTAAGGAAGCAAATTACGGGATCATCGATTCCATCCAGACGATATCCGCTATTTCGGAAGAGGTTACTGCTCACGCAACGGAAACCAGGGAATCAGAAGCAAGAAATGTTGCCATCATCAATACTATTGCGGATAACATGCAGTCACTGATCGAACAAAACGCTCAGAGCGAACAGGACGATACCGACGACGATACCGATGACGATACCGATGACGATACCGACGAACAATAATAAAAATTATACCGACGAACAATAATAAAAATTATGGTTGACAGCGATCGTATTTTTGATATATAATACTCTCTGCGGTTGACCTTCGGGGTGTGGCTCAGTTTGGTAGAGCGCTTGGTTCGGGACTAAGAGGTCGTGGGTTCGAATCCCGTCACCCCGATTTTGTAATAACAATCAAATTATTGATCTTTTGTTTTTCATATGTGGTTACTTCCTTAAAAACCGGCACAGAAATCTGTGCCGGTTTTTTTCCTCTCAGGCGCCTGTTTTAAGCGCCCTCGGCGGCATTTTTCGCTATTTTGGGCATTTGTGCTGCTTTTCGAAAAG
>CACZSY010000066.1 GCA_902783965.1 uncultured Lachnospiraceae bacterium | reverse complement strand
TCTTCCATATCAAGCGTAAACGTGACATGATCCTTTGCATTTCGAAGTCGTTCGAGCAAACAACAGGTCTCCACATGTCTCGTCTTCACAAGATAAACACTCATCATCAGCCTCGTTCTCTAAAAAAGAACACTCATTTTTATCATTCATCAATTCATATTTTTCGTTCATTTTCTTATTTCCCCTCACCGTTCCTTGATAGTTTTTCGTTGAGATTCCGGTACCTATCCCTTGCCTGCGGAATGCTCTGTGTTCCCATTCCTTTAAGAACAAATGTTAGCTTATATGGATCTACAGTACCGTCAGGGGCTACTTCACCAACCACTATTTGCTCAACTATACTCTCAAATACTATCCTGTCAAACTCATCAACAACGTCTGCTTCTTTAAGTCTTTTCCTGATGGAACGCATTCTTTCGGATATCACTTCCTTAGATGAGATGCCTTCTGAAAAATACTCTTTTTCCCTCATTAATGCATTCAGTTTCGTACTTAATTCCTGATTCTTAGCATCATAATCCTCTTTAGAAATTTTATCATCCAGATACATACCGGTCAATTTCTTTTTCTTTCTTGTAAGGGCTGCGATATCTTTTTCAACACGTTTAAGCTTTTCAGTATTGTCATCATTTGCAAGGCTGCTTTCCACCGCCTGCAAAACGGATTCCAATACATCATCGAAATTATCCGAAAGCAGTCTGAACATATCTAAAAATGCATCCTCTATTATCTTCTCATCTATAGCTTTACTGTGAGGACAGTTCGCTATTCCCCTGTTGGTTGCAATCCTGCATTTCCATACCGGCTTTGTGCTTTTTCTGTCCTGATTGTGAGCCCGCCTCGTCATGCTCGTTCCGCAAAAACCACATTTGCAGATGCTGCTGAAAGCGTATTTTCTTGCATATCTTATTCTTGATGCATCAGACACGTTATTGTTAAGCCTGTATCTTCCCTCTCTTATCTCCTGCGCTTTTTCCCACACTTCTTTTGAAACTATCGGTTCGTGGTGTTCTCTGGTATAGTATTTATTGGATTCTCCCTTATTTTCAAGTCGCCTTTTAGATATAGGATCCACGGTATAGGTCTTTCCCATCAGCAATGCACCCATATACTTTTCATTCTTAATTATTCCCATTACTCCACTATCCGTCCATTTTACTTCACCCTTTTTGTTTTCTTTTCCTAACGCTGTAAGCTCTTTTGCAATCCTATAAGCCCCGTAACCCTGCAGATACAGTTCGTATACCAGACGCACAGTATCAGCTTCTTTTTCATTCACCGTAATGCTCTTATCTTCCGGATGATAATCGTATCCCAGACAGCCGTTAAAACCCATCAGCTCTCCTCTCGCCATCTTCATCTGAACTCCCATTGATACATTCTGCGATAGGGATTCAACCTCGTTCTGTGCCAGTGCCGATATTAGCGAAAGCTGCATTTCACTTTCCATCGTCGAGGTATCAATGTTCTCCTTTTCAAAAATGACCGTAACGCCCTTCTCCTTTAACATTCGGGTATAGGACAGTGTATCAACTAGATTTCTTGAAAATCTTGATACGGATTTGGTTATCACGATATCCACAAGTCCTTTAGTGCAATCATCGATCATTTTCAGAAAACCATCCCTCTTGTTCGTCTTGGTTCCTGTTATACCTTCATCTGCATAAATACCTACCAGCACCCATTCCTTATTCGTAGAGATCTTTTCCTGGTAGTATTCTTTCTGTGACTTGAAACTCTGCAGCTGTTCCTCTCCATTCGTACTCACCCTCACATATGCAGCCACCCTCTTTCTTGTGATCGTAAACGGCTTATCTTTAAATCTTTTGTCTCTGATAACCGGGCCATCACTTTTATTGATCACTTCAACCATTCTCCCATCAACTCCTTTCCGGTATTATTTCTTTGGTTTTTTGAAGCTAAGCAGCAGCTTTTTTCTTATGGCTCTATTTTAGCCTGATATTAAAATGTTAACGAATGTACAGACGGACTTTTTAAAAATAAATCTTATCTTTGCCTATGATCTTTGATTTTGTCCTTCTGTACTCTTCTGCTGTGATCAATTCGTTTCGAAATAACCATCCCAATACAGCCATCTTCTTTGCCAGTTCTAATTCCTTCGACATGACCGTTACACCTCCTTCTCCTGCTTTACCAACAGATTTAGTTATTTAATATTGACCTTCAACCTTATTACTATGATAGCTCATATTAAATTTTCATGTTGTGCATTCGATGGCTAAATTTTGGAATCTGCTAGTCATCGCATGGCTAAATTGAAAAATAGGTAAACGTCAAATCCTTCGCCTTGGATAGTTAGTAAATTTGTGAGAAACTCTAATTAACGCGAAAAAACTATTAGTTTATTAGAGGA
>CACZSY010000065.1 GCA_902783965.1 uncultured Lachnospiraceae bacterium | reverse complement strand
TTATAACAGAAAAATGGGAATGAACCTGGCAGATATACTAAGATACAATAATGATCTTTACGACGATGATCTGTATCTTGTTTTTCCAGGATACATGAAGGGAATGCAGCCGATCAGGATAAAGATTAATTAAAGATAAAGGATACCCAGCTCTAATAAGTGAATAAGTAATACCAAGGCTCACGGATGAGAAAATACACTCCTTGTCCGTGAGCCATACTCTTTGTTGCATCAGCTAACTCCAAATTCATTGATAAAATCCCGAATTTTTGGTATTATGAAATAGAATGACCAACACGGTATTGGAGACCGTGATAAATAAAAGCTATTGAATTGCGTCAGCAATGATTTTCGTCGGATTCCAACGATGAGACCGGGCTTGGAAGACTGGATCTGAGGGTAAAGGATCGTGGAAAAATACCAGAAAGGATGGGTATATCATGAAAAAAAGATTTTTGCAATCAATAATGTCAATGGTATTATTTATTATTATCGCTTTTGCGTTCGTGGATCAAGCTTATGCCGATACCAAAATGATCGAAATAGCGGATGTTAAGATAGGAGGAATTGAGAAGATCGTTGCAGGACAGTATGCAAGGATCATTCCTTCGAGCTCGATAACTGTTGAAGAAGGCTGCGGATATTCGGTTAAGGAAGAGGAACTTTGCTGGTATTCTGATAAGACAGGTAAGCACAGGATTAATAACGTTGAATACATGTTTAAAGAGGGACGAACATACACACTTATCATAACAGTGGTTGCAGACAATTATCCGAATCATACATTCAAGACCGGTATCAAGCCGGTTCTAAATGGACTGTCATCGTCGGATTATAGTGTGTCGGTACTGCTTAATGACGGAGAAAGTATTAAATTTTCTGTTAGTTTTACCGTGGCAGGCACATGCAGCTATACACCTATCACAGAGGTGAGATTAAGTAATTTCAAGACTCCTAAAGCAGGTCAGAAAGCTGATACAGGGAGTATTTACTGCCCATATGATGACTTTTATCTGGAGAGCGCTTATTTATCATTATATTCACAATTTGATAATGGAAGATATATAGCTGATAAAACTTATTATGTTTATTGTGAGATACAGGCGGAGAGTGGTTATTCGTTTTCAAACAATCTAAAGGCATATCTCGGAGACAAGGAAGTCGATGCGATAACAAGAAAAAACTCAGGCTATGTGCTCCTTAGATTTGATTATAAAGCGATAGCTCTTTCAAAGATCAATGAGATAAATATCACAAGAGGGATATCAATGCCTTATGCGGGGGATAGACCTAAAAAGATCTATTATAAAAACGATCTGTATTTTGAAGAAAATGATAAATGTTCAATAGACGACGGTATGGCTACATGGTATACGTTGTGGGTGAACAGTACTGAAGCTTTGACTGATACCGAAAGATTTGTATACGGAAGAAAATACGGCATTACGTTTTGCTTTGATATCAAAGATTCGGATAATTATATGTTTGATGATGAAGTCTCGATAATATTTCCGACTGAATTATGGGAACCGGGATCTTATACGACTAAAGTTTTAAGCAGGACACCGAAAAAAGTTGTACTGAGAGTTGAATTCAATGCAAAACTGAATCCGAATGTAGGAGGAAGCGAGAACAATCCTGCAGACTGCTACAGTTTTGAAGATCTTAAGGCATGTATAGAGGATAACGGGATAAGATACATAAGGGTATTGAATATACCGAAAACTATACACGATATCAGTATTCCGGCCGGCAGCGGTAATTACTATCTTATAGTCAATTCCGGCACAAAGACGATCATACTTGGTGGAAATGCGATTATAGATATGAGTAAAAACAAAGAGTCATTAAAAGGATTATGTACTCCGATCGGACTTATCTGTAACAACGGAAATCTGACAATAAAGGGCAGCGGAAGTCTGACATATTTAGCTCCGGAGGTAGATAGTTATAATGCAGCCATTGTTAACAGAGGCATATTGAATATTGTTGATGATGTGACGATAGATTCGTATATTCAGTTCACTGCAGTTGGAAATAATAAAACCAAAAGATATGTGGTTGTAAGCGGTACAGTGATCTGTCAACCGGTATCGGGAGCAAAGCTCAATATTTCTGCAGGTAATTTTATTTCCAGGAGACTGGTCACCACCAAAGACAAACAGGCTGCGGTTAAGATCACTGCTGGAACAGCAAACATCAGTGGAGGAAGATTCTATACGGATACCGAAACCTATTCTACGAAAGATACTGAGGGTTATGGCCTGTTGATATCAGGAACCTCGACTAAGGTCTCATTAAGCGGAGGAGAATATAAGGGTATAGTTTTCGACAGCAATAAAAATATAGGACATTTTCTTGCTGCCGACGCTGTTGCATATAAAAATGGAGTAAAGGTATCAAATTCAACAGGAACTGCACTACAGACCGGGACAACCAACGTCTATAAAACAGCAAGCAATGTTGATATTTATATAAACGCTCCGAGAAGCGGACATTGTCCTTCATATGAGATCTATCAATATAAAGACGGCAAGACAATAAAGCTGTTAAATGGAACTGAAAGCATTATATGGCGTGATGTAACACAGAATTATATCATGAAGCCGAATGATCCTTTTATAGCAGGTCATAACTACTCCGTTTCAATAGAAGCTGAAGCATATGATGATTATATTCTTAACACTGCTTCCGACGGATCTGCTGCATATACGGTTTATGTCAACAACAAAAAACAGACGGTATTAAAATCTCCGTACAATGATTACAGCAGAGGCTTTGCAGTTATAGCCTATATGGGAACCTGTGATTTTACTATAGATGAGATAGAAGCATATATAGTTCCGCCGAAGCCAGGTTCTACAGCGGCATCCACCGTTCAGATATCTGACATAAGATATAAGCTGATGAATGATGGAATAGACTGGTATGATATAACTGCAGGACGATTCCTTAATGCGGGAGAAACATTTATATCAGGTCATGAATATAAAGTGACGCTTTGGATCGATGCTGCGTCAGGTTATAAATTTGCCCTTAAGGATAATGGTGACTGTGATGTGAGAGGTACTATTGATGATGTTGTGGTAAAAGTCTATAATGGCTTTGATAAGGATCCTGAAAAGACGGTAATGTGTACTATGGATTTTACCGGATGGAGTTCCGAGGTATCCGTTTTCAGGATAAAAAATACAAGAGAGCCTATGGCGGGAGAAAAGCCTTCTTATGATGCGGTATCGTGTGATCCTAAGATATATACGGTAAAAACCGTATCGTGGAAAGATTCCGCAGGAAATACACTTGGATCAGATGATTCATTTGAACTCAATAAGGAATACACCGTAACTTACAGGATAGAGTTAAATAAGATAGGAAATATCATTTATTATATCTTCAAGAGCCCATATCGTGTATTTGTTGAAGGAATGGGTATCCCTTCGAATGAAGTGAGCTATTCCGGAGGTTATCTTTACGTTAAACGTGTTCATAAATGCAGCAGTATCGGAGCTGTAAACCTTTCCGGTAAATGCGGTGCCAATGCATTTTTTGAACTTGATGGCACAACCGGTACGATGACGATATCCGGATATGGTCCGATGGAGGATTATAAGTACTCTACCAGAACACCTTGGGTTAAATACAGGGATCTTATAACAAATGTCAAGATAGGCGATAATATCACAAGGATCGGAACCAATACCTTCTATGGATGTCAGAACCTTGTGGAAGTTACAGCACCTGATGATATAGATTCGATAGGCATCAATACATTCAGAAACTGCTATAGTCTTAACAGGATCACTGGCGCAAAAAATGTAAAGCTTATAGAGCAGTATGCTTTCTGCGCCGATGGAAATCTGACCACTATAGGTGATAAAGAGGGCAGTATCAATATTCCTGACTGCACCAAGATAGGCGGGTATACATTCTATGAGTGCAGATCGGTAAGAGAGCTTATTACCGGAAGCGGCATGGATTATATCGGAACCAGAGCATTCAGTAACTGTACATCACTTGAGTATGCCAATATAGGTTCTGCCTGCAGGATAGTCGGATCATATTCATTCTGCGGCAATACGGCACTTGAGCTGGTGGAAGGCTGCGGAGGGCTTACCGGGATCGGTGATTTTGCATTCTACGGAAACGGCAGTCTTACCAAAGTGTTGGGCTGTACCAAAGTTACCAATGTCGGAAACAGCATTTTCAGAAATTGTACTAAACTTGTTCAGGTCGGACCTACCGCAAACAGAGTTGCATTTACCTCGGCAAAGGGCGTAGGTGATTATGCATTCTCGGGCTGCAGTTCGGCAACACTTATCTGGATAGGCAAAAATGCCGAAAGTGTCGGAAAGTATGCTTTTCAGAATACCAAGGCTCTGTCTAAGCTTTATCTAAAGAGCAGTGTGATAAAGAGTGTCGGAGATTACGCTTTCAAAGGAATTAAAGGTGATGCGGTCATCTATGTTCCAAAGGATTCATACAGTAAGTATGTGACTATGCTTAAAGGAAAAGGACAGGGAAGCGGTGTAAAGATCGTGGCATCGTAAAATGGAAAATGTGATTTATGGTTGATGACGGCAACAGAAAATATATAGCGATAGATCTGAAATCATTCTATGCCTCGGTTGAATGTGTGGCAAGAGGACGGGATCCTTTGACGACCAATCTGGTTGTTGCAGACGAGAGCAGGACAGAAAAGACGATCTGCCTTGCTGTATCCCCTTCGTTAAAATCATACGGGATATCAGGAAGAGCGAGGCTGTTTGAAGCTGTTCAAAAGGTAAATGAGATCAACAGCATAAGGAAAAAAGCCCTGCGCGGAAAGCCGTTTTCAGGAAGATCGGATGATCATAACAGGCTTAAGTCCGATCCGACGTTAGAAGTGGATTTCATTAAAGCGGCACCGAGGATGGCGGAGTACATGAAGG
>CACZSY010000064.1 GCA_902783965.1 uncultured Lachnospiraceae bacterium | reverse complement strand
ATTGAAGATAAGGCTCTATACTAAGACATTCATATCCCGTCTCTTCTTCCATCTCTCTTGCGGCGCATTCCATAAAGCTCTCATTGGGATCTATGCCGCCCGCAGGGATCTCTATCGTATATTTTCCAATAGCATACCTGTACTGATGTACGCATACTATCTTGCCCTCTTCGGTGATCGGAAGCACTGCAGAACATCCCTTATGTTCGATTATATCCCAGACTTCCGTATTATCATCTCCAAACCCCACCGTATCCTGATAATAATTAATGATACCGCCCTTGTGTATCAGTTCTCTCTTAAGTCTTACAGGTTTTTTTATCTCCATTATATCCATTATTCCTTTACAATATTTTTAGCCCAGATTCCGCTCTTTACCATTATATACCCCGAAACGCATTTTAGCAATTCCATGGCCTGAACGATAAATACCATCGCGACTACTCCGATATCGGTAAATCTGCTTATGATAAACGCCGAAGGAACCGATATGACCCATACGAACACGCTGTCAAACAGCAGGGTTATCATAACTCTGCCGCCTGCCCTGATAACAAAATATGAGGCATGATTGAACGCATAAAGCGGCATCAGACCACCCTGTATCAATATCAGCATTGTCGCCATATTTCTTATGCTGTCGGAAGTGTTATAAAGCTTAGGATAGTATGGACTTACTATAAGCATCATAGCGCAGCATACGCTTCCAAGAAATACAGTAAATGCTATCATCTTAGTCGCATGATCCCTTGCTTTCCTGATATCTCCGCTTCCGAGTATCTGACCTGCTATTATAGAAATTGCTTCTCCGACGGCGAGGAAAGAAACTCCGAGAAAATTCCATAATGTCATTTCAATATTTAAAGCCGCGACAGCGTCAAGACTTCTGTATGAATAACTCTGGCTCATCACCGTCTGACCCAACGCCCACAGCGTTTCATTGGCCATAAGAGGGATTGACTTTAAGAGAAATTTTCTTGCCAGATACGGGGGTATCCTGAATTTCGAAAAAGCTCCGATAATAAAAGTATATTTGTTGCGTTTTCTATGCGTGTAGAATATCAAAGTCAGCATTTCAGCGAATCTTGAAATAACAGTTGCGATCGCCGCTCCGGCCGCACCGAGTCTAGGCATTCCGCAATAACCGTAGATAAGCAGAAAATTTCCGACGAGATTTACCACTATCGCTATTGAAGCCGCATACATCGGAACCTTCGTCTGTCCAATGTCCCTCAGCGTTCCCGCATAGGCATTACTTACAGCTACCGGAATAAGCCCTATCGTCATTATCCTGATATATGTTATTCCTATCTCCAGCGTCTTCTCCGCGTCCTCTTTGCTTCCTTCTCCGTGCAAAAAGAGTCCTACAAGATTCGACGCGAATATCAGAAAAACCAGTATGCTGATAATGGATAATATAAAATTAATAAGCATCTTAAATCTGAAAGTCAGACGAACACCTTCGTTATCTCCCAGACCGAAATATTGTGCGGTAAATATTCCCGCTCCCGCAGTCGCACCGAATATCAACAGCATATAGACAAAAAAAAGCTGATTTGCTATTGCAACTCCGGACAGTTCGTTGGTGCCTACCCTGCCTATCATAAGATTGTCCAGAAGACTCACCAGATTGGTTATACCGCTCTGGATCATCATAGGTACGGCAATAGTAAGAACCATCTTATAGAAGGCTCTGTCGCCAATATATTTATTTTTTAAAGTTGATCTTTCCATAATAATTACGTTATTTTCCAAATATAATATCTAGGGGCGCATGAAAAATGGGACAAAGCATAATACCTTGTCCCAAGTTTAAATCATTTAGCATAGTCAGTAACCCTGGACTCTCTAATTACATTTACTTTGATCTGTCCAGGATATTCCAATTCATTTTCAATCTGTTTAGAAATATCTCTAGCTAATAAAACCATATCATCGTCACTAATCTGGTCAGGTATAACCATTATCCTTATCTCTCTACCTGCCTGTATAGCAAATGATCTGTCAACACCCTTAAAGCCTGTTGCAATATCTTCTAATTGTTTAAGTCGGTTAGTATATGTTTCTAATGTCTCTCTTCTTGCTCCAGGTCTTGCAGCTGAGATAGTATCAGCAACCTGTACAAGACAAGCAATGAGAGTCTGCGGTTCAACATCGCCATGGTGAGCTTCAACTGCATTGATGACTGTTGAATTCTCTTTGTACTTCCTGCAAAGATCAACACCGATCTGAATATGTGAGCCTTCAATCTCATGATCAAGAGATTTACCGATATCATGTAACAAACCTGCTCTCTTGGCGGTCTTGATATCAACGCCTATCTCGGCAGCCAGAAGTCCACTCAGCTGAGCTACTTCGATTGAATGCTTTAATGCATTCTGTCCGTAACTGGTTCTGAACTTCATCTTACCAAGCAGTTTAACAAGTTCAGGATGAATTCCGTGAACGCCTACTTCAAGAGTAGCATTCTCTCCTTCTTCCTTGATCATGTTTTCTACTTCTTTCTGCGCTTTCTCAACCATTTCTTCAATCCTTGCAGGATGGATCCTGCCATCAATGATGAGTTTTTCAAGCGCTATTCTGGCTATCTCTCTTCTTATCGGATCAAAACCTGATATGATAACTGCTTCCGGTGTATCATCTATAATAAGATCAACACCTGTCATAGTCTCAAGAGTACGGATATTTCTTCCTTCTCTTCCTATGATCCTGCCCTTCATATCATCACTAGGAAGTTGTACAACAGATATCGTTGTCTCGGCAACATGATCGGCAGCGCACTTCTGTATCGCGGTTACGACCAGATCCTTTGCCTTCTTATCCATCTCACTCTTGGCTCTCTGTTCATAATCTTTGATCATTACCGCTGTCTCATGTTTAACATCATCTTCAACCGACTTTAAAAGATATTCTTTAGCTTGTTCGGAGGTTAACCCGGAAATTCTTTCTAATTCCTGAATCTGCTTACCGTGCATTTGTGATAATTCATTTCTCAGCTTATCGAGCTCAGCCTCTTTAGTACTGAGGCGTGCTTCTTTTTTCTCTAAGGATTCAAGCTTACGATCCACCTGCTCTTCTTTTGCAAGAACACGCTTCTCGAAACGGGCTACTTCAGCCCTGCGCTCTTTTGTTTCACGATCCATCTCATTTTTAGCTTTAAGAGATTCCTCTTTAGCTTCAATAAGAGCTTCACGCTTCATATCCTCAGCCACTTTTTTAGCGTTCTTTTCCGCTTCATCTATAATTTCCTTTGCTCTGTCTTCGGCTGATCCGATCATTGCTTTATCGCTTTCAAGCTTGGCATTGATCTTATTGGTGGTCAGCTTCTTAACCAAAGGTATAGCGATTCCAAGGGTTATTGCACTTGATAAAATGGCAACCAAAAAATATTCAAGCATATCGCACGAGCACCTCCTATATTAAATTTTCATTGTACATATTTACAACAAATCAATTTTAAACTTTTTTACCTATACTGTCAAGTGCGATATTAGATTTTTAAAGCCTGTTTCATGTATTTTTCACATGTTTTTTACAATATCTTTGTTATAAACACAATTATATACAT
>CACZSY010000063.1 GCA_902783965.1 uncultured Lachnospiraceae bacterium | reverse complement strand
TGTCTGACGATGATTACCTTAAGCTTTTGAACGAATTCTTGTGGACGCTTCCGGAAAGAGACAGGAATATATTTATCAGACGATATCATTTTCATGAAACCGCGGCACAGATAAGTGAAATGTATCAGACAGGTCAGGCGCATGTGCGAATGATCTTATCGCGGACAAGGTCGAAGTTTGGCAGATTTCTGGATGAAAGGAGAGATTAGTATGGATGGTAAAAAGATGCTGGATCTGTTTAAAAATATAGATGATGAGCTGATCGAAGGTTCGGAAAAATATAAGAAAAATAATACGGACGGTTTGGAAAGCGCCGAAAAGACCGATACCAAAAGCAGTATGACCAAAGTTTCGGTTTCAGGGGCGAAAAGATTTATTCCTTACATAGCAGCCTTTGCCATTGCTTTAAGCTTTGTACTCGTAATAGCTGCAACAGCCGTATTTCTGATAGAAGATGATAAAGAAGGAGCTAATATCCTGGGAACACAGAAGTCAGACGACAATGATAATAAAGGAAAAGATATTTCGGGAAAAGAGAATCCTGAGAATAAAGATAATGAGGGTAATAAGGATAGTGAGGGCAGTGAAGGCAAAGAAAAGTACTGGTTTGAAAAGCTGGGGAAATCACAATATGAAGCAATGTTGGATCTTATGTCAATGAAGAGGGCTTTTCCGGAGTTTGATGAAAAAGAATCTAGAAAAAGAGAAAATGATCTGAGTGAGCAGGAAAAGATGGCACAGAAAAATACAGCCAGATATATAGGTTATAAAAAGCTGACTAAGCAGCAGACCGCTGCTTTGGAAGAAGTTCGAAGCGATATAAGATATAAGAATAGGTTATGGTCTTCTGACTGGATGCCTTATAAAGAATTTCTGGCGCTCGGAGAGATAGAACCGATCCAAAAACGGCTTACTTTAGATGATGCGAAGAAGATCATAGAAGAAACAGATTCGTTTGATGAAGTCGTTGAAATGTTCGCCAGGAGGCAGATAGTACCCGATTTTGAATATGATTATAGAGGAGCTGTCAAGCAGGAGTACTGGCTTGATGATGAAGGAAGCAGGGTGATATTACTCTGGGGGCATAATTGCGATGAGATGAAAAGAAATATTATTTCCGATATACCAATAGTTGAGCGTGAGTATGTATTTTATATGGAAAAAGAAAAGTGGGCAGAATCGGGCTGGGTTACCTGTAAAAAAGATGTTTTGGCTATATATGATCCGCAGCTGAGAAAACTGTCATCCGAAGAGCTTGCGCAATGTTTAAAATATGATTGGAAAGCAGAATCAAAAGACTATAAAGAAAAGGATAAGGACAATTGGGAAAAGAGGAAAAAACTGGAAGAAGAAAGAAGTGGTCTGACTAAGGAAGAATTATCATTACAGATTGATACACACCCATATATAGGATATAAGAAATTGACGAAAGAACAAATATATGAATTAGGTGAAATAGAAAATGAAGAGTTACTCTTCGATACCGCTACAAAATTAATTCGAAAGAGGATAGAGGTCATTGAAGGCGGCGCACTGGAACACAGACTGACAGTTGAGAAGATGAAAGAAATAATCGCTTCAACCAGCGAACAGGAACCGTTTGAAGGAAACGAAGAAGCGGATACAAAACTCTGGAAAATAAAAGATATTTTAATTGAAGAACAGTACTTCCCTGATAGATCCCAATCCTATAAATCTGGAGAGAATAAATTAATTACCCAATATATTTACTGGATCGACGATTCCTATACGAAGTATATTTCAATTACCAACCGTATAACATATGAAGAAATAAAGGACGACAAGCCGCAGGTCATAGAAGTTCTTTATCAGAAATGAAATGATAAAAATTTCCGAATAATGTTTATCTGAGATGTACATACTACTATTTGTAAACAGTATGTACATCTTTTTTATGCACACGCCCGGCGTAAGGAAGATGTCAGCAAATGCTGACCGCCGGGCGGCGCAGGCGAGCAGGAGAGAAAAAAGCCCCTCCTGCTCGATCATACAACCGGCGTAAGGAAGATGTCAGCAAACGCTGACCGCCGGGCGGCGCAGGCGAGCAGGATCGATTAAGGAGGGTAAAAATGAATGATAAAAATATATCCATGAGGGATATCTTAAACGAAAAGGACAAGACAAAACGAAATGAAAAATACGAAGCTTATGTGGATCAGGTTACTCCGAAGCACAGCCTTCTGGTCAACATGATCTGGGCGTTCGTCATAGGAGGAAGCATCTGCCTTATGGGTCAGATATTTACCAATACGATAGAGAGCATGGGAGTTTCCGAGGATAATGCGTCTACTTATTCCATGATCCTTCTGATACTTTTAAGCTGCCTGCTCACGGCTACGGGACTGTATGCGAAGCTTGCAAAATTCGGCGGCGCCGGCGCGGTCGTGCCGATAACGGGATTTGCCAATTCGGTGGCAGCCTGCGCTATCGAGTATAAGAAAGAGGGAAATGTCTTCGGGATAGGATGCAGGATATTCTATATTGCGGGACCGGTGATCCTTTATGGAATATTTACTAGCTGGGTGCTGGGACTGATCTATTATCTTGTATAAACAGTATGATCTGATAACATTTTCATATGTGGTATTGGCTTTGCAAGTACACGTGGAAAATGTAAAAAATGGAGGGAAATATGAGTGGAGTTTTAAATAAGCGACAGGGTCGGCAGAGTGTTCTGTTTGATGAACCCCCTTATGTGAAAGCGGCAGGAAACGCGGCGGGTAAGAAAGAGATGGAAGGACCGCTGGGTGAGCTTTTCGACTATTGCGATGAAGATCCTTATTTTGGACAGAATACATGGGAAAAGGCGGAAAGCTTTCTGCAGGAGAAAGCATTGGAGACGGCACTGCTCAAGGCGAGGCTCAGATCGGAAGATATAGGATATCTTGTAGCCGGAGATCTTCTCGGGCAGCTCATCGCTACAAGCTTCGGAGTGGAGAAATTCGAGATTCCGTTCTTCGGAGTATATGGAGCGTGTTCGACCATGGGTGAATCCATGAGCCTTGCCGCGATGATGATAGAGGGCGGTTATGCCGATACAGCCGCGGCTCTTTCTTCGAGCCATTTTGCCAGCGCGGAAAAACAGTTCAGATATCCGCTGGATTACGGATGTCAGAGACCGGCTTCTGCGACATGGACCGTTACAGGCAGCGGCTGCGTAATACTTTCAAAGGAAGAATGCCTTTTAAATAACATGAGCAGGGCGCTGGGAGCGAATCCTGTAAAGGTTATGGGAATGACAACCGGAAAGATAGTTGATTACGGGATAAAGGATTCGATGAATATGGGCGCATGCATGGCGGCAGCGGCTGCGAATGTAATAGAAGCCAATCTTAAGGATCTTAACAGGGAACCCGACCACTATGACAGGATAGTGACCGGTGACCTCGGATATGTAGGAGCGGATATCCTTAAGGACATGCTCAATGAAAAAGGCATAAATCTAAACAATCATATGGATTGCGGGATTGAGATATATGACAATGTCCGTCAGGACACGCATAGCGGCGGCAGCGGCTGCGGATGTTCTGCACTTGTTCTTACAGCGTATCTGCTGCCGAAACTCGCGCTGGGCGAGTTTAAGAGAATATTGTTCATCCCGACCGGAGCCCTGCTTTCTCCGGTAAGTTTTAATGAAGGAAATACGGTGCCTGCGATAGCTCACGGCATTATGATAGAGAGGTGTTGAAAATGGAATATCTGATAGCATTTGCTGTAGGAGGCGGTATCTGCGCGCTTGTGCAGATATTAATGGATAAGACGAAACTTTTACCGGGCAGGATAATGGTAATGCTGGTATGTCTGGGATGCGTGCTCGGAGCGATAGGAGTATATGAACCGTTTGCGAAGTGGGCTGGCGCGGGCGCGTCGGTGCCGCTTCTTGGATTTGGCAATACGTTGTTTAAAGGAGTCAAGGAAGCAGTGGACGAAAGCGGAATGCTCGGAATATACAGAGGAGGATTTACCGCATGCGCCGTTGGTCTGTGCGCGGCGCTGGTATTCGGATATATTTTTTCATTATTATTTGATTCAAGGATAAAAAGTTAACAAAAACAGAAAATTAAGATTTGATTTAAAAAATAAATTACAGTTGCCACCGTAAAAATCTTATGTTATCATTGCTGTAAATATAAACACGATTGATTTTTTGAAACAGTCACAGATAAAAGGAGTGTTTTTTATGAATCATTATAATAGCAAGGAAGATTTTTTCGGTACTGACAGCAAGAACCTGAATAAGAGTTTTAACATGTCGGATAACAGCAATAACTCGATGTTCGGCGGTTATAATTCACAGGGCAGAAATGATGATCCGATGTTCGGAGGTTTTGATGAGCCGATAGTGGATATGAGACCGGCTTCTTCGGTAGGTTCTTCCTCTAACGTTGGGGATAAGACTTATGCAGGTGTCTGCATAGCAAGAGCTTATCTTTTTATGTTCATAGGAGTTTTAATTTCAGGAATAACTGCTGTTATCGCGGCGAATACGCTCGACTTCACTGATCCGAATACGGTTACCATGCTTTTTGGAGTTCTGATAGCCGAGACGATAGTCTTTTTCATAGCATCATACAATGTTGCCCATGGTAATACCAAAACAACAGGATTTATGTTCTTACTGTACTCGATCCTGACCGGAATATCAATTTCCGTACTGTTTCTGGCATATCAGATGGAATCGATCATTTCGATCTTTTTTGTGGCAGCGGGAATGTTCGGCGTTCTGGCATTTGCGGGAAGTGTAACGAAGCACGATCTTTCAATAATAGGACAGATAGGTATAATGCTTATTGTCGGAGTACTTCTTATGATGGTAGCCAATATATTCATCGGAAGTGAAAAATTCGATCTCCAGATCTCGATGATCGGACTTGCGGCTTTCATAGGTATCACGGCTTATGATGCCCAGAAGCTTAAGAGAAGAGCGCAGACATGCACGAGTTATCTTACGGTTAATACGATAGCGATGGTATGTGCGCTTGAGCTTTATCTTGACTTCATCAACATCTTCTTAAGACTTTTGAGATTATTCGGAAAGAGAAAATAACCGGCCTATGAAGAAACTTGCGGGATTTTTAAAAGGTTACAGAAAAGAATGTATATTTGCACCGTTATTCAAGATGCTTGAAGCGATATTCGAACTGATAGTGCCTTTGGTAATGGCGGATATAATTGATAAAGGAATTTATGAGCAGGATAAGAACCGCGTCATCTATATGACGCTGGTTCTTATCCTTCTTGGCGTTGTAGGACTGGTCTGCTCGATCACGGCGCAGTATTTCAGCGCGAAGGCAGCGGTAGGATTTGCCACAGGAGTAAGACATTCGCTTTTCTCACATCTTCTGAACATGTCCTATACCCAGATAGATACGCTTGGTACCAGCACCATGATCAACAGGATGACCAACGACATCAATCAGATGCAGACCGGCGTGAACATGTTCTTAAGACTTTTTTTAAGATCGCCTTTCGTGGTTTTCGGAGCCTTGATAATGGCATTTACTATTGACAGGAGGCTTTCGCTGATATTTGTCGCAGTCATTCTCGGACTGTACTTTGTAGTCATCACCATAATGTATTTCAGTATTCCTCTGATAAAAGAGGTTCAGAGAAAGCTTGACGAAGTGCTTCTTAATACAAGGCAGAACCTTTCGGGAATAAGAGTCATAAGAGCTTTCTGCAGGGAAAAAAGAGAGATAGAAGATTTTTCCAAAAAGACCGATGATCTCATCTTTGCGCAGCAGAAGTCCGGAGCGGTCTCAGCGCTTATGAATCCGGTTACATACGTGATCGTTAACGCCGGCATTGTTGTCCTTATCTGGAAGGGAGCCTTAAGAGTTGATGCGGGTGAGCTGACACAGGGTCAGGTTATCGCCCTTTATAATTATCTTTCACAGATACTCGTGGAACTTATAAAACTTGCCAATCTGATCATTACGATCAATAAAGCACTGGCAAGCGGATACAGAGTAATTCAGGCATTTGATACGCCGAATGAGGTGTGGGATGAGAACGAGATTGGGAAAACAGACATAAGAACGACGCCGGAAGCCAACAAGACTACTATGGTAGAATTTGATAACGTAAGCTTCACCTATCATAACGCGGCTTCGCCTGCGCTTGAAGATATAAGTTTTAAAGCCGGAAGCGGAGAAATGATAGGCATTATAGGCGGTACCGGTTCGGGAAAATCAAGTCTTGTTAATCTGATATCGGGTTTCTATGATGCTGATAAGGGAAAAGTGCTTGTCGGCGGAAAAGAAATCAACCGTAACAACAAGAAAGAGATTCTTGACATGATGGGAATAGTACCGCAGAAAGCAGTGCTTTTTACCGGCACTATAAGGGAAAATCTTTTATGGGGAAATGAAAATGCGGATGAAGAGTGTCTGCTTGAGGCGGTCAAAGCTTCGCAGTCGGCTGATGTGGTTGAAAGCAAGGGCGGACTTGACGCGAAGGTGCTTTCGGGTGGAAAGAATTTTTCCGGTGGACAGAAGCAGAGACTTACTATCGCAAGGGCGCTTGTAAAAAGACCTCCGATACTCATACTTGATGACAGCGCAAGCGCGCTTGATATGGCGACGGATTCAAGGTTGAGAAGCTCTATAAGAGAACTGTCCTATAAACCGCTGACATTTATCGTGTCACAGAGGATTTCTTCCATAATCAATTCCGACAGGATAATAGTGTTGGATGACGGCAGGATAGCGGGTATGGGAAGTCATGAAGAACTGCTTGGTACCTGTGAGGTTTACAGGGAAATTTTCCAGTCACAGGAGTGAGCGGACGATCGAATCCGGTCTGGGATTCCACGACTGAGTTTAAGAAGAAGCGATCAATGTATCATAATAAGGAGACAAGAGTAGTATGGATTCGTCGGATTTAAAAAAGGTTCTAAGATATACGAAAAAATATCTGCCGCTGATAATCATTTCCATTCTGCTGGCCTTTGTCTGCGTCGCGGCAACTCTTTATGTTCCTATCCTGATAGGACATGCGATAGACCATATCGTATACGGCAAAGTTGAATTTGATATGATCAGAAATATTTTGATAAAGATAGCGGTAATGGTGATGATAACCGCGGTATGCCAGTGGATAATGAGTACCATCAATAATTATGTGAGCTTTAAAGTGGTAAGGGATATGAGGCAGGCCGCATTTGAAAAGCTCCAGATCCTTCCGCTCAAATATGTAGACGCGAAGGCGCACGGAGACATAGTCAGCAGGATAATATCAGATGCCGATCAGTTTGCCGACGGACTTTTGATGGGATTTACGCAGCTTTTTACCGGTGTTATCACGATATTGGGAACACTTGGTTTTATGCTTTACTACAACAGGCTCATAACGCTGGTGGTTGTCTGCGTGACACCGCTTTCGTTGTTCGCAGCGGCATTTATCTCAAAAAAGACCTACTCGATGTTTCTTACTTCATCGACGACGAGAGGCGAGCAGACAGCGCTGATAGAGGAAGTGCTCGGTAATGAAAAGGTTGTAAAGGCATTTTCCAAAGAAGAGGAAATGCTTGAGAAATTCGATGAGATAAATGAAAGGCTCGGCAAGGTATCGCTTAGGGCACTGTTCTTTTCATCGCTTACCAACCCGACGACTAGATTTGTCAATAATATCGTCTATGCGGCTGTCGGATTTGCGGGCGCATACGCATGCATCAACAATAATATGAGCGTCGGCGTGCTCGCGTGTTTCTTAAGCTACGCGAACCAGTATACAAAACCTTTCAACGAGATAAGCGCGGTCGTTACGGAACTGCAGAATGCGCTTGCCTGCGCGGGAAGATTATTTGAACTTATTGAAGAGACGCCGCAGCCGGCAGAGGCGGAAAATGCTTATGTTTTAAAATACGCGGCGGGAAAGATTGATATAGAAGATGTTCATTTTGCCTATACCGAAGATAAACCGCTTATCAAAGATTTTAATCTTTCCGTAAAACCGGGACAAAATGTTGCCATAGTAGGTCCTACCGGCTGCGGCAAGACGACGGTCATTAATCTTTTGATGAGATTCTATGATGTGGATGCGGGAAGCATCAGGGTTGACTCAACGGATATCAGGGATATGACAAGAGAGAGCTTAAGAAAAAACTACGGAATGGTGCTTCAGGAAACCTGGCTTAAGGCGGGAACGATCAAAGAGAACCTTACAATGGGAAAAGAGGATGCGACAATGGAGGAGATAATTGCCGCATCGAAAGCAGCACATTCATATTCATTTATAAGAAGGCTTCCCGACGGATTCGATACGAAGATAGGCGAGGATGGCGGCTCGCTTTCGGCAGGACAAAAACAGCTTCTGTGCATAACAAGAATAATGCTTTCACTGCCGCCGATGCTTATCCTTGATGAAGCGACTTCTTCGATAGATACCAGAACCGAGAGGCATATCCAGAATTCTTTCAAAAGAATGATGGAGGGCAGGACAAGCTTTATCGTTGCGCACAGGCTCTCGACCATTAAGAATGCGGATGTTATTCTTGTTATGAAGGACGGAAATGTGATAGAGCAGGGAGACCATGAGGCGCTGCTTAAGATGAACGGGTTCTATGCGAAGCTTTATAACAGCAGGTAATGGGAACGAAAACTTTTTTTGATGAAATTCATATAGGATCTATGCGAAGTAATGTGACATAAGGAAAAGTCATCTGATAAACATTGGGTTAGTAAATAGCTTAGGTCTCTTTACAGATTAAGTCTTTTTATGATATCATTGTCTTTATAGGAATAAAGACTATTAAGCCTTTTTAGTCTTTATGATCAATGACGGAAACGGAGAAAAGATATGTCAGAATATAAGAGAGTTTTATTAAAACTCAGCGGAGAAGCGCTTGCCGGTGAGAAGAAGACCGGATTTGACGAAGCTACATGCATTAAGGTTGCCGAACAGGTTAAGAAACTTGTTGATGACGGGATCCAGGTCGGGATCGTTATAGGCGGTGGTAATTTCTGGAGAGGCAGAAGCAGTGAGAAGATCGACAGGACCAAGGCTGACCAGATCGGAATGCTTGCGACTGTAATGAACTGCATCTATGTATCGGAGATATTCAGAAGTGTAGGAATGATGACGGCGGTGCTTACGCCGTTTGAATGCGGCTCGATGACCAAGCTTTTTTCAAAGGACAGAGCCAATAAATATTTTTCAAAGAATATGGTGGTATTCTTTGCTGGAGGAACAGGACATCCGTATTTTTCAACGGATACGGCAACTGCTTTAAGAGCGATCGAGATAGAAGCGGATGTTATTCTGCTTGCTAAAGCGATAGACGGAGTTTATTCCGCAGATCCTAAGAAGGATCCGTCAGCTGTTAAATATGATGAGATCAGTCTTGACGAGATACTTGCAAAGAAGCTTCAGGTGATGGATCTTACAGCAACGATCATGTGCCTTGAAAACAGGATGCCGATGCTGGTATTCGGTCTTAATGAAGAGAACGCGATAGTCGATACGGTTTCCGGAAAATTCAGCGGAACAAAGGTTACTGTATAGCAGTAAAGAGTTTAAAATGACTGTTCCTGTCATGGAGAGATATGAGGACAGGAAAATAAAACAGCTCAGAAAAGCTCAGAAAACAACGTGGAAAATCTTACGGTAACAGTTTACCGTTTAATTAAGAAAGGCAGGATATAAAGATGGATTCAAGAATTGAACAGTATGATGTAAAGATGACAAAGACGATTGATTCTTTAGCAGAGGAGTATGTTAATATCAGAGCAGGAAGGGCTAATCCTCATATACTTGATAAGCTCAAGGTTGAATATTACGGTCAGCCTTCGCCGCTTCAGTCGGTTGCCAATATTTCGGCTCCGGAAGCAAGAGTGATCATGATACAGCCATGGGATTCAAGCCTCATCAAAGCTATCGAGAAGGTTATCATGGCTTCTGATCTCGGCATCACACCGAATAATGACGGAAAGGTGATAAGACTTGTATTCCCGGAGCTTACAGAAGAAAGAAGAAAAGACCTTGTAAAAGATGTCAGGAAGAAGGCTGAAAATGCCAAGGTTGCTGTCCGCAATATCAGAAGAGACGCCAACGACGCTTTCAAGAAGCTTTCAAAATCAGCCGATGTTTCAGAGGACGAGATCAAGGATCTTGAAGATCAGGTTCAGAAGCTTACTGACAAATACATCAAGAAGATAGACAAGATGGTTGAAGAAAAATCGTCTGAGATCTTAACAGTATAATCAATATGGAAATCGGGCAGGAGAGGTTTATCCGCTCCTACTCGATTTTGCCGATTTATGTAGATAACGGGGACAAAATCCTTTTCTACTACAATATCTTATGATCAAGTTTAACTTAGCCGTTTTTAATTTGTATGAAAGGAAATAACAGGTATGGATATTATCAACAGTGAAGGCATTAGGATACCGCAGCATATTGCCATAATCATGGACGGCAACGGAAGATGGGCGAAAAAGAGATTTCTTCCGAGAACAGCGGGACACATCCAGGGTGCGAGAAATGTGGAAAAGGTCTGCAGGATCGCAGACAAGATGGGCGTAAAGTATGTAACTCTGTACGCGTTTTCAACAGAGAACTGGAAAAGATCAGAGGATGAAGTCAGTGCGCTTATGAAACTTTTTGATTCATATCTTAAGGACGGCGTTGAAAAATGCAAGAGAGATAATGTAAGGATCAGAATAATTGGTGACAGAACGAGACTCTCTCAGAATCTTCAGGATGAGATAGAGTATCTTGAAGAAGTTTCAAAGCCTATGACAGGTCTTAATCTCATGGTTGCGATCAACTACGGTAGCCGTGATGAGATAAGAAGAGCGGTTACAAGACTTACAAAGGATGCGATCGCGGGAAAGGTTGATCCTGATTCCATAGACGAGGCGATGATATCTTCATATCTTGATACGGCGGATATTCCCGATCCCGATCTTCTTATCAGGACCAGCGGAGAGCAGAGACTGTCCAACTATCTTATGTGGCAGCTTGCTTATGCCGAGATGTATTTTACTCAGACCCACTGGCCGGATTTTGATGAGAATACATTAAAAGAGGCAATTGATTTCTATAATTCAAAAGAAAGGCGCTTTGGCAAAGCTTAAGGGTAATAAAATGTTCTGGGAAAGATTCAGAAGTTCGGTCGTTATCGTGATCGTGACTGTTGCGGCACTTGTAATAGGAAGGGAGCTTTTGTTCGGCATATGCGCCGTCATTTCACTTATAGGCTTAAGCGAGCTGTTTAAGACTGTTGATACTCATAAGAAGCTTCCGGGGATCTTCGGATACATAGCGGGAGCGGGATATATGGCGCTTGTATTTTTTGACTATGATCAGAAATACGCGCTGCCATACATCATAGGATATCTTATGGTGCTGATGGCGGTTTATGTATTCGCGTTTCCAAAATACAATTCAGAGCAGATAACGATGACATTTTTAGGCCTTATATATGTCTGCATCATGCTTTCATTTATCTATAAGACCAGAATGCTTGACAACGGAATATATATAGTATGGCTGATATTTGTGGGCTCGTGGATAAGCGATACCTGCGCATACTGTACGGGTATGCTCATTGGAAAACACAAGCTTCCTTCGAAAGTAAGTCCTAAGAAATCCATAGAAGGCTGTGTGGGCGGCGTTGTCGGCGCAGCTCTTATCGGAGCGTTATATGCGGTGATCGCCGAAAGCCATCTGGACGCCATCAGTTCACCTGTAATTGCGTTTGCAGTTATCGGAGCATGTTCAAGCGTTATATCTCAGATAGGAGATCTCGCGGCGTCGGCCATAAAGAGAAACAAAGGAATAAAGGATTACGGTAAGCTCATACCGGG
>CACZSY010000062.1 GCA_902783965.1 uncultured Lachnospiraceae bacterium | reverse complement strand
CTGAGTTTGTCCCTAATGACCACATAATTAAATCCTTCAAAAAATCCCCAACATACTGCTGTTATAAGGAATGCCAGGATGTTATACGGAAATGCACTTGAAAGCACCTCCGGTGTGGTATTTACATCCCAGAACGGACACCATGCATGTACTTTTCCTCTTACAAAGCAGTAGATAAAATCCGGGATGCAGCATGCAAGGCTTAACAAAACAGCCGGTACTATCTTCTTTGTCGTCAGACCAAACTGTGTATATTTTTCCCTCCTGATAAGGCAAACTATTGTAAGCCCTAACCCTGCCAGCCCGTACTGACAACATATGCCAATGACAGCAACTCTAAGTACAATATTTTTAGTCTGATCAGATGCAAAACGGTTCAATCCGCTTCCCCAAACTCCCACAACCAGCACCAGTACAACAGCCATTGTGATCACAATGATCAAAAGGTCTGTGGTTAACTGCTTTTTTCTTTCCTTACTACACATACTGCTCATTCCTTTTACACCCCCTGTTATTACCACGATAACATTAATCTATCATAAACCACTTCATTTTCCATGGTGCCACCTGCGTTCTGTAGCCTATCTATCATGGAGGCACCGCAATTAATTGCTATATCTCTTTCAAAGAGTCCATTAGGTGGTGTTACCGATATATCCTTTTTATTTGATTCACGGCTTCCATTTATTGAAAGCATAACATAAACCCCACGATCTTTACATTCAGCTATTTTTTCAAAAAGCCTATCTATGCTAAAAGCTTGTGAACCATATATAATACTCTGACTATGCGTGTAAGGAGGGTCACAATATATTAAATCACCTCGTTGAGCCCTATCCATGCTTTCATCAAACGTCATTGTTTCGAAGTCAACTCTATCTATAAACGAATTCCAAAGCATAACTCTTTGAGAAAAGGTCGATGGGCTAATTGGTTTATGCGGTCCTCTCGGAGTACTCATGTAACCATCAGCTTGTCTAAAGCGAACAATACCACTATAACAAGTGCGGGATAATAAACAGAAGTCATATGCATTATGATTTTCATTAAACCTGTCTCTGATCTCATTATATTTAGTATATGGATCAAGATAGTATCCGGTTATTTCCTTTTCATAATAATCAATAATACTGTTAGGGTTATGTTTTACAATGTTAAATATCTCTATTAGAAATGGCAGTATATCACTTGCATACCCATAATTAAATCTAGGAATCTCTGTATCCTGTGCCTGTTTTAACATATGAGCCATGACCGCCCCACTACCTAAAAAAGGCTCATAATAGTTATTAAAATGGTCTGGCATATAACCTACTATAGTTTCAGCAAATCTCTGTTTATTCCCTATCCATTTTAACAATGCTGGTACCTTCGGCATTTTGACGCTCCTATGTAACTTATAGTCTGTAGACTTAAAGTCTACGGTACTATTATAATTATCTTGCTTGGAGGTGTCAAGTGATGCACGATAATATCATAACAAAGTATGGGCAAACTATTAGAGCATTAAGGCAGAGCAGGAATATATCTCAAGAACAACTAGCTGATCTTTGCGGCCTGCACCGAACCTACATAAGTGATGTTGAACTTGGAAAACGTAATGTATCACTTGAAAACATAGATAGAATTGCTTCTGCACTTAATATAAGTATTTCCGAAATATTTTTAGAGGTCGAGAAAGATGAGGGCATTTGAACAGTTTCAAAGAGAGGACAAATCCTTTTGGTTTTTTATCAGATTTATCAGTGAGCGTCTAGGATATTCTGAACGTGGGGCTGATAAAGTTAGATCATACACATATTACGAAATTGAAAATCTCTGTAACAGGGAGAATATCAGTGCAACAGCTGATATTATTAATCAAGCTGTGTCGTACTGTGATAAAAGAGCTGACCTATTAAACAATTATATTGAATCTAACCTTATGGACGCCGAAGAAGCTGAGAAAACCTTTGCGTCACTATATCGAGCAGGAACATATTATTGTAAACTTATAATGAATAAACAAAGCGGCGAAATGAAAAAGGTTAATTACTTTACCGCTATTATAACAATACTTGCCGAGTTGGTTTTGGGTGGCAACGAAGACTTTGATCCAGACCCACGTGGTCTCATATATTTGTTAAACAATGGCAAAATCATTGGTGCTTCTTCCAGACGCTTTGATGGTGCTTATCCATCTGTCTATAATCCTAAAATTGTGTGGGAAATCAAAGAATACTATTATGCTAAAACCTTTGGAAGCAGAGTAGCAGACGCTGTCTATGAAACCGAACTAGATGGTTATGAATTCAATGAAATATACAACAGGACAGGTCAGCGCGTCCATCATGTAATGTTTATCGACAGTCACTTTACATTTTGGGTTAAAGGAAAATCTTATCTCTGTAGGTTTGTAGATACTCTCAATATGGGGCTTATTGATGAACTTATTGTAGGAAAAGAAGTCCTAACAAGATGGCCGGAAATTCTTAAAAACTTCAAATAGAAATAAAGATACCCAAGTCAAATGGCTTGGGTATTTTTGTTATATAATACGTTAAGGATTTTTAATCCCCATATATACATAGATCAATGATTCAGCTTGTTTCCAGTCAGCTTTCTGTTATCTTTTATAATTCGGGTGTAAACTGGGTGTGCTTTCGATTTTATGACATGATCTAAAGTTCCAATTTGCGCCGTTTTCTTAGCTCAAGCTCTTCAATGTCGGGAGCTCTTAGCAGTTTTGTTTACATATATCCAAATCCATTCAAACGCCTTTATTTTCCTAATATCCGGCAATTCGTATGTCGTCATACTTATGCGGTCATTCATACAAAAATGTCGTCTAGATGTCGTCCTTTTTAAAATCTGTCGTCTTTTTTTAAAATTGATCTTAATAAGATTACTTCCTAAAAAACATCTAAATTCATTGCCAATTTCTCAAGCGATTCTCTTGTAACACTTTCATTGACTTCAGCGTAAATATTCATCGTGGTAGATACGTCAGCATGTCCCATGATTTCCTGGATAACTTTAATATTAGTTTCATTCTCACAAAATCTTGATGCAAAAGTATGACGGAATATATGACACGAAAATTTCGGGAGCATTACCGGCTCTCTCTTTTCCCGCTTTGCCTTAATCTCTTCTTCCGCATTATGTGAATCCACAATACGTTTAATAGCTCTGTTGATTGATGACGGATTATGCGGTTTGCCAAATCTGTTCATGAATATAAAATTGGTCATACCATCAACATCCTCAATACAGAAGCCTTCCTCTTCCTGTCTTTCATACTCTTGCTTCAATGCAAGATATACCGGTTCCATCATTGGTATTTCACGATTTCCTGCTTCAGTCTTAGGTTTTGAAACTCTGAATTCGCAAACATATGAATCATCTCTTCTTGGAAAATATGTCAGACTGTGATTGATGCTTATTATTCTCTTTTCAAAAGAAATATCATCCCACCTAAGTCCAACCACTTCTCCAATTCTGCATCCTGTACCCAGAAGCACTGCAAACAACGGATACCAAACATAATATACCGGATTATCTGCAACATATCTCATAAACGAACGCTGCTCATCAACTGTCAGTGCTTTTCTGGTCTTTCTGCTTCCTCCGTTTCTTTTCTTCACTTCGGCATAGGCGCCATCGGTAGGATTTTTTCTGATAATATCGTCTCTTACCGCTAACTGGAATGTAGGATGCAGCAACGTATGAATACTATCAAGAGTATTTGCCGCCAGTCCCTTTTCGACCATCAAATGCGTGTAAAACTGTACTACATCTGAGTATTTAACACTTCCAATCTTCTTTTTCCCAAAGCCGTCTCTTACGAAATGATCCCATGTGTAAATATTATTTGAACGGGTTGAAACTCGCAATTCTGTTTTAGTTGATATATACCGGTCAAATACAAAATTAACATCTGCTTTTCCGGCGACATAGATATCAAGTCCATCCATCTGATCTCTGACAAGCTGTTCTTCTCTTTCTCTAAGCTTCATCAGGTTCTTGGAATATATAAATTTCCTGTTCCCGTACGGATCCCGATATTCATATGCATATCTACCGTCACTGCGATAGTGTTCACCCTTGCGCAAGGCTCTGCCCTTGCAGTCTTTTCGTGCAGCCATTTTTCCCTCCTTCCAACAAGGAAGAAATCTGCACTATTCTTGCGTATCAAATATTTTTGAATTGATACACAGTTTAATCGCCTGCGTCATTGTGATACCATGAGCGTTAGCATATTCAAGCAATAAAGCATATTCCTCTGAAGTAAAACGAACACTGACCTTTTTGTCTAAAGGCTTTTCACTTTTAGGTCTACCTCTGCCTGTCATCTGCATCACCTCATGTATCATTGTAAATATTGTCCGTCAAAAAATCAAGCTGTTTTTGCAGATTTCTTCCTAATCACATTTGTTATCATTTATAAAATGTATCATCTGTTATTCTGAAACCTTCCAGGTATTCATCTAGTATATCCAGATTAACAAGCACGAGCTGATTAACCTTATAGCAAGCCTTTGCATCCTTTGCCAACTCCTGAAATTTCGTTAATCCCATTGAATACATTTCTGCTCCCTCAGAATATCTGACAAATCTCTTTGTATCCTTTCTTTTATTCTTCTCCAACTTTAGTCACACCTCCTTTTCCATCTGTCTGAGCAGCACTTTATAGTTCCTCTTTTTCTGTTTTCTGTTGTGTTCATTTTTGTCTTTATCTCCTCTTCTAATCTGTATTGGAGAGTTCTGTGCGCTTTACTCTCAACCAGGTATTTGCTTCTCTTGTAATAATTATAAAATCCATGGTTTCTAAATAACACCGACTACTTTACGGATTTTGCCCTATAAACCCGTAGGTTCTTCCGGGTTTTACGGTTTTCAAAAATCAGCTTCAGATGATTCATCTTTTACTGGTTTTATGATACTACGCATTTTATTTTCATGTTGTGCATCCCATAGCTAAATTTGGGAAAGAGGTAGGCATCGCATGGCTAAATTAATAAAGCTTGCAGATCTGTACTTCAAAATAGAAAACTGCAAGCATTCCTGTATGAACTAGGTCAAAAATGCTTGCAAATACGTCATACAGAAAAGCCGAAAAAAATTGCTGGAATAAATTCCCAAAAACATGCTTGCAGATTTGTACTGCAAAAACAAAAATGCAAGCAATCGTGTATGAACCCAGCTAAAAAAGCTTGCAAATATGTCATACTCAGAAACCGGAAAGAAAAAATGCTTGCAGATCTGTACTGCAAATCTGAAAAATGCTTGCAAATCTGTATTGCAAACGGTAAAAAAGCTTACGGATTTGTACTGCATTATAAAATATCAGGGGTTTTAGGGGGGTAGCCCCCTGGCAAGAGGCACAATTACGGCGTAGCCGCAATTGTGCCTCTTGCCTCAAATACTTTCCGCATTTCTAAAAAACAAGATTCCAGAGTTAATAATCATAACAAACAAGCAGGGCAGCCTCTCCGCTTTCCACAGTTTGGGAAACGGAGAGGCTGCCCTTAATTTGAATATCACTT
>CACZSY010000061.1 GCA_902783965.1 uncultured Lachnospiraceae bacterium | reverse complement strand
TTGGATATTTTACATATAACGCATATATCCTGGGACTTGGAAAAGGGGCTTTCGCGGGACTTATCCCGGATACCATGCAGGGACTGACAGGAACCCTGATCGCGGCCGCATCCGCGCCGTTACTTATAAAGGCTTATAAAAAGTATGTAAGACAGTGAAAGGTTTTATTATGAGATTTATATTTAATATCCTGAAGGGAGTGGTAATGGGGATAGCCAATGTCATTCCCGGAGTAAGCGGAGGTACCATGGCGGTCACAATGGGCATCTACGATAAGATGATCTTTGCGATCAACAATCTGTTTAAGAAGTTTTTCAAGAGCGTAAAGATACTCGCTCCAATATTTATCGGAATGGGGTTGGGAATTGTTTTTTCTTCCCTTATAATTGAAAAACTTCTCGGTAAATTTCCGCTCCAGACCAATTCTGTATTTATCGGTCTGATACTTGGCGGCTTTCCGATGATAATCAGGAAAGTGAAGGGTAAGAGTCCGAAGATAGCGGGTTCTCTCTGCTTTTTATTCTTCTTCGCGCTTATAATAGTTCTTCAGCTCATGAATTCCGGAGCGGGCAGCGCGGACATAGAATTTACTTTTTCCGACATGGTCCTGCTTTTTGTTATCGGCATCATAGCTTCGGCAACAATGATAATCCCGGGCGTCAGCGGCTCCATGGTGCTTATGATACTCGGATATTACGAGACTGTCATAACTACGATCAACGCGTTCATAAAAGCGCTCACGCAGCTTGACATAAACGGATGCCTTGAGTGCTGTGTCACGCTTGTACCGTTCGGTCTTGGAGTAGTATTTGGAATATTCGCGATAGCAAAGCTTATTGAATTTCTTTTCAGGAGATTTGAAAAGGAGACCTACTACGGGATCATCGGACTCCTGGCAGCGTCTCCTGTTGCGATACTTATGAATACAAAGATCAATCTTAAGCCGGTAACCGTCATTGCTTCCGTTATCTGTGCAGCGGCAGGATTTGTGATCGCAAGGCTGCTCGCCGGAGAAGAGGTCAAGGAAGAAAATGAGGACAGCAAAAATACAGATTAAGAATTCTTTTCTTTAAATTCACGGATGCTCTTTCTTACAAAAAGGGCATCCTTTATTAATGTGTCAAACGCGCCCGAACGGTAGAGATTGACTACAATAAGTCCTGCCGGCAGGGCGATAAGTATGCCTATGATCCCACCTATGCGATATCCGAGGAAAAGCAGGAAAAGGGTGAACAGCGGGCTTAAGCCGAGGCTGTCGCCTACGACCTTCGGCTGCAGGAACTGCTTTACGACCTGACAAACCACATAAAGGATTAAAAGAGCCGCGCCGGTAAAATAATCCCCCAGCAGGAATCTGTAGACTGCCCATGGCCACAGCACGGCGCCGGTCCCGAATATCGGGAGCAGATCGAGAAAGCCTGTGCCGAGGCTGATAAGAAAGCTGTAGTGGATGCCGAGAAGCTTAAGGGTCACGTACATGATGCCCACGAGGACGATCATGATCTTGAACTGGGCTTTGAAATATCCGCCGACAGCTTTTTTAAAGTTGGAGGCAATAAGTTCCAGCTTTTCATAGATGTCTTTGGAAACAAGCTTTTTAAACCCTTTTGAAAGATCTTCCCTGTCCGCCGTAAAAAAATACGCCGACAGTATGGTGAAGAAGATGCTTATGAATACCTCGAGAATGTTTTTAAATGTCCTGCTCGCCCAGGCATAGGAGATGGCAGGAGATACGGCTGTTGTCTCGGCTTTCGGGCTGTCCGCCAACAGCTGCTTGAGATTGATCAGATAACCCTGTAAAAACGCCGGCATGCGCTCGTACAGGCTGTTGAAACGGTTCCTGATCTCGTCAAACTGTTCTTTCCAGGTCTTGATCATATCGGGAAGATCGTTGGAAAGATCGCGAAACTGTGTGACGATGGCGGACGCGCCGAGGTAACACAGTCCAATGAGCACTGCTATGGTAAGGATTATGATGAAGGCAGTGCCGTGCTTCCTTACGATCTTAAATTTATTCTCAAGGAATTTTACTATGGGATTGGCTGCTATGGAAATGATATATCCTATCACGAACGGAAGGAAATAGACCAGCAGCTTAGGCAATAGAAATATAATGAATAAAAGCACCAGGAGCGCTGAAACATAGTCCAGCGCTATCTTGATGAATCTTTTATATAAATGTTGTGTTTCCGGTACTTTATTGGATTCCATATGATACTCCTGTCTTATGCAGGAAAAAGTCAGGAATTTCTCTTTGCCCTCATTCTGAGAGTCGGATCGAGGATCTTCTTTCTGATCCTGAGACTCTTAGGAGTAACTTCAAGAAGCTCGTCAGTGTCTATGAAATCCAAAGCCTGTTCAAGTGAGAGTATCCTCGGAGGAGTAAGCCTTAAAGCCTCGTCGGCGCTTGAAGAACGGGTATTGGTCAGCTGCTTTTTCTTGCATACGTTAAGTTCTATATCGTCAGTTTTTCCATTTTCCCCGACAACCATACCTGCGTATACAGGTTCTCCGGGTCCTATAAACAGTGTACCACGTTCCTGTGCATTGTAAAGACCGTAAGTAACGGATTCTCCGGATTCGAACGCTATGAGCGAGCCCTGCTTTCTGTACTGGATATCGCCTCTGTATTCGCCGTAGCCGTCAAAGATGGTATTAAGTATTCCGTTGCCCTTGGTATCCGTCATAAATTCTCCCCTGTATCCGATAAGACCTCTTGCCGGTATCGAGAATTCAAGACGGGTGTAACCGGCGCCGTTCATGGACATGTTAACAAGCTCGCCCTTGCGTGTTCCGAGCTTTTCGATAACTGAACCGGAGAATTCTTCCGGCACGTCGATAACGGCTTTTTCCATCGGTTCGAGGAGGTGGCCGTTCTCATCTTTTTTATAAATGACCTCGGCTTTGCTTACCGCAAATTCAAAGCCTTCGCGCCTCATATTTTCAATAAGTATGGAAAGATGCAGTTCGCCGCGGCCGCTTACCTTGAAGCAGTCGGTGGTATCTGTTTCTTCGACTCTTAAGCTTACGTCGGTGTTGAGTTCTTTAAAGAGACGGTCCCTTAAGTTCCTTGAGGTAACGAATTTGCCTTCCCTTCCGGCGAGCGGACTGTCGTTAACGATAAAGTTCATGGCGATCGTAGGCTCTGAGATCTTCTGGAACGGGATAGGGACAGGGTTGGCCGGAGAGCAGATGGTGTCGCCGATATGGATGTCGCTGATGCCGGAAATGGCGACTATAGAACCGATAGAGGCTTCTTCGACCTCGACCTTTTTAAGTCCCTCAAACTCATAAAGCTTGCTTATCTTGACCTTCCTTGTCTTTTCCGGATCGTGGGCGTTGACTATGACAGCCTCCTGATTGACCTTGATTGTACCATTGTCAACCTTTCCGATTCCTATTCTTCCGACATAATCATTATAGTCTATGGTAGAGACAAGTACCTGAAAGCCTTCGTCAGGATCTCCCTCAGGCGCAGGTATATAATTAATGATAGTCTCGAATAGAGGAGTCATATCCTTTCTCTCGTCGTCAAGCTCTAAGATGGAGATGCCTTCTTTGGCGGAAGCGTAGACGAAAGGACAGTCGAGCTGGTCTTCGCTTGCGTCCAGTTCGATGAACAGGTCGAGGATCTCGTCGATAACCTCGTCAGGTCTTGCCTCCGGACGGTCTATTTTGTTGATGCAGACAATGACCGGAAGGTCAAGCTCGAGAGCTTTTTTAAGGACGAATTTGGTCTGCGGCATGGCGCCCTCGAAAGCGTCAACAACGAGGATGACGCCGTTGACCATCTTAAGCACACGCTCAACCTCTCCGCCGAAATCGGCATGTCCCGGAGTGTCTATGATATTGATCTTTATGCCTTTGTAATTAACGGCTGTATTTTTGGAAAGAATAGTGATGCCTCGTTCTCTTTCTATATCGTTGGAATCCATCACCCTTACCGCGACCTCCTGGTTGGCGCGGAATATACCGCTCTGCTTCAGAAGCTCGTCTACAAGCGTTGTCTTGCCGTGGTCTACATGGGCTATGATCGCAATGTTTCTTATATCTTCGCGTTTAGTTTTCATGGGTATTCCTTTCTGAAATCTGTGATCATTTTTTATAATTATTAAAATTTTGTGAATCCAGCTAAATATTGTAGCATAGTATCAAAAAAAAACAACTACTCTTTGAATTAATTGAAAAAAATCACTGGACATTTTTAGGAAAATATTGTACCATATGGTTCTGAAATGGAAATAATTGCATATCATTATAAAGCAAGCTAAAACTAAATACATATTACGAAAAAGAGAGGAGCTTTTACTTATAATGACAGATAAGATTTTTGACAACAATCAGGTTACCATGGCAGGACGCGTTGTTAGCGACTTTGAATTCAGCCATGAGGTTTTCGGAGAAGGTTTTTACAACATCACAATTCAGGTTGACAGGCTGAGCAATTCCTATGATATGATACCGTTGATGGTTTCGGACCGTCTGATCGATGTCAATGCCGACCTGAAAGGAAAGATGATATCCGTAAACGGGCAATTCCGTTCTTATAACAGACATGATGATAATAAGAACAAACTTGTTCTTTCAGTGTTCGTAAGGGAGATCGAGATCCTTGAAGAAGGCGCGGAGGTAATGAATCCGAACAGCATCTATCTGGATGGTTTTGTATGCAAGCCTACTGTATACAGAAAGACGCCTCTTGGAAGAGAGATCGCCGATATACTGCTGGCGGTCAACAGACCTTACGGAAAGTCTGATTACATACCTTGCATATGCTGGGGAAGAAATGCCAGATTTGCGGAGAGCTTTGAAGTAGGATCAAGATTATGCATCTGGGGCAGAATCCAGTCCAGAGAGTATCAGAAGAAGATCTCTGAAGATCAGGTTGAAAAGAGAGTGGCTTTTGAGGTATCCGTAAGCAAGATGGAGTACGGTAATGTCACATCGACCGATGAAAAGGTTAATGCTCCTGCTTAAATGAGTTGACTATTTGCGGCGGTAGTGTTAAGATTATCAGGATGGTATTGGAACCGGCTTTTATGGGGCCGGTTCTTCTTGAATAGAAACCATGGATACACAATTAAAACAGCAATGAATAAAATATACTAAACAGTTCCTTAGGGAACCGGAATGGAGGAAAATATGTCAATATTTAAAGGCGCTGGTGTTGCGCTCGTAACACCGTTCAATGAAGATCTTTCAGTTAATTACGAGATGCTTGAAAAGCTTGTTGATTATCATATAGAAAACGGAACCGACAGTCTCGTCATCTGCGGTACGACAGGCGAGGCTTCAACCCTTTCGGAAGAGGAACACGTTGAATGTATAAGGGTTGCTGCGGCAAGGGCTAAGAAAGCGGCAAAGAAAGTGCCGGTCATTGCCGGAACAGGTTCCAACTCTACAGAGACTGCCATTTATCTTTCCAAGGAGGCAAAGAAGGCGGGAGCGGATGCGGGACTTGTTGTTACCCCTTATTACAACAAGGCGACACAGAACGGACTTGTAAAGCATTTTACTGATGTTGCCAAAGAATCCGACCTTCCTGTGATACTTTACAACGTACCTTCAAGAACAGGCTGCAATATCATGCCTGCTACGGTTGCGAGAATGGCAAAGGAATGCGATCTTATCGTCGGGATCAAGGAAGCAAGCGGCAATATCTCACAGATAGCCCAGACCGCGCAGGAACTCGAAGGAAGGATCGATATCTATTCGGGAAATGACGACCAGATAGTGCCGGTTCTTTCACTTGGCGGCGTTGGAGTTATCTCCGTATTATCCAACATCATGCCTAAGGAGACACATGATATCGTTGATCTTTACCTTAACGGAAAGGTTAAGGAGAGCAGAGATCTCCAGCTTAAGTATCTTAAGCTCATCAACCTGCTTTTCTGCGAGGTCAATCCGATACCGGTCAAAGCTGCCGTAAAACTTGCCGGTTTTGACTGCGGAAGCTTAAGAAGTCCTCTTACGGACATCGAGCCTGAGCATGCAATGGCTTTAAAGGCAGAAATGGAAAAATTTGGGCTAGTAAAATAAAAAATAAAACAATTAATAAATTGATTATGTACAATTACGAGAAAGGTATGATATAATGACTAAAGTGATAATGCATGGTTGTAATGGTAAGATGGGAAGAGTGATAACGGAGCTGGCAGCAGCTGATCCAGATATCGAGATCGTTGCCGGGGTTGATATCAATACCGGTATCCGGAATGATTATCCTGTCTTTACCTCTATCAGCGATTGTAATGTGGATGCGGATGTTGTTATTGATTTTTCTGCTGTTGCCTGTCTTGATGCATTATTTGAATACTGCGGTGAAAAAAAGCTTCCGGTGGTTGTGTGTACCACCGGGCTTTCAAAAGAACAGCTTGAAAGACTTGGGGAGCTGTCTTTGCGGACGGCAGTCTTAAGATCAGCCAACATGAGCCTCGGTATCAATACGGTATGTAATATCCTTAAAGGAATAAGCGCGCTGCTTTCAGATGCCGGTTTTGACATTGAGATAGTTGAAAAGCATCATAACAGGAAGGTGGACGCTCCTTCGGGAACCGCGCTCGCTATAGCGGATACCATCAATGAAGCATTGGGGAACAGCAAAGAATATATCTTCGACCGCAGTCAGAGAAGACAGGCGAGAGAGACAAAAGAGATAGGCATCAGCGCCGTAAGGGGCGGAACGATCGTTGGTGAACATGAAATAATATTTGCCGGGACTGATGAAGTTATCGAGATCAAACATACGGCCTATTCTAAAGCCGTATTTGCCAAGGGGGCAATAGAGGCGGCGAAGTTCTTAAAGGACAAACCGGCCGGAGCATATGATATGGGAGATGTCATCGGCCAGTAGAGATTTGGAGAAGCGGATGGATAAACAATTTGATGATTATGTTGCGAATCTGATCAATTCGGTGGTTACGGCATTAAAGACGGAGAGTAAGAGTTTTCTGGTAGTAAAACACTATAATTCTTTTGATCTGGACTATGACACATGTGAAGAGTATATCGCATCAAGAGATGATATAAGATTTATTTATCATGAGTTTGACGGCTCAGCAATGCTTGAAGCATATGAGCCGTTTCTGTCATGCATAAAAAAGCTGTATTACAGCGAGATAGTTATGGATATCAATGAATTCCTGACCGCATGCGATATCTATGAACCGCAGAGGTCGGTGCTTCATACGTACTTCGGAAGAGGTATCTGTACAAGAAATGAAGAGGTTCTTTATTGTGAACGCGAATTTGAGAAGTCGATGATGGAGAGATCCGTTGTCAACATGCTCCTGTTCGTCGCAAAGAAGAAGCCTCTTTTCTTTGTTCTCAACAAGCTCCATAATGCGGGCGTTTCAACGCTGAGGATCTTATTAAGCCTTATAGAAAATCACAACGCGGAAAACATTTCCATCCTCGCAACATTTAATGAGGTCTGCAATACTCTGGCATATACCAAGGAAATGTGGAATAAGGTCCTGACCACTCTTTCGGATAAGGGCTATATTGTTGAACAGAATTTCGCGAGCGGGGAGATAAAGACAGAACCGGATATCAATTTTATATTTTCACTTGAAAACATGGATGAATACATATTAAAACTCAATAATATGTATAACCTGCTGGCGATAGAACAGGCAAGATATTATCTTGATGTTATTTACCGCAATATCGAAGTTGAAAAGCTTTATGTGTCTGAAAAGTATAAATTCATTATATTCGAGTTCTGCGCTCAGGTAGCGGCAATGCTCGGCAATACTTCCGATGCACTGATGTACGCGGAAGCCATGAATACGGCCAATAAAGTCAGGGATATGGACAGGGCTTACAGATATTACTATATTAAGTCCGTGATATATATGAATGCGGGACAGAATGAGACCGCAAAACAGTGCGCCCAGAAATGCGTGGACATCGCAAGGGTTACTTCAAACGAAAGAAATCTGTTCAGGTCAAGGCTGCTTTTATACATGGCGGATTTTTCGGGCTGGAACAGCATACTTATGTTCAACAATGAGATCCGGACGGATGATAAACTCCTGGAAGATGTTGAACATTACGGATACATCAATCATCTTGCATATATCTATGTCTTCTCATTTGACAATGAGAGCGAGAAGTTTGAAAAGATCGAAGGCATAGAAGAAAGACTTACATGGTTTAACAAAGGCATCGCCATAGCGCAGAAGATCGGAAACCAGCATCTTATGCTGGAGGGGTACAGGAAGAATGTAATGATGTCTTCGACCAACGGTTTTTTCGATGTTTCAAATCATTTTTATCATAAATGTCTTGAGATAGTGGAAGAAAAGAATGATCTTTTCGAGATGGCCAATATCTATAACGGACTGGGTTATAACTGCTGCGCGAGCGAACAGTTTTCAAAAGCCAATGAGTATTATAACAAAGCGCTCGTGATCTTCAACTCCCTGAAAGAGCCGGAGTACATAGGCGAGTCTTTATACAATATGGCTATGAACGCAATGCTGGCGCTCAATTTTTCAAAAGGAACCGAGTATCTTGAACACTGCCTTAAGATCGTTAAGAAGATGCGGATCAACAGTTTAAGGATATGCAATATCTCAAAGCTATACGGTCTGCTGGCTCTTTGTTATTACAAGAATAAGATAACCTACAGCTGCAGGATAGCGGTAAGATCCCAGGAGCAGTTCCTTGATCATCTTATAGGCAAAGGCAGGGAAATGGAATACATCTACTGGGATGACGACCTTTTCCTCTACTATCTGATAAATGCCATGATCTGCACTGATGAGAAGAAATATGACGAGGCTATTGATTATTTTAACCTGGCTGAGTTCCATATGAATAATTCCGTTGGATTCCTGTTCTTTTCAAAGGCTTTCTTCTGTCTTGAAAAAGCAAGGCTTTACAGAAAGATGAAGAACAATGTCAAGGCCAGGGAGATATTGATGGAGGGAATTGATTTCTGCAAGAGCCGCGGCTACGCATATAAGACCGCCATGCTGGAATCAAGCCTTGAGAATGCAGAATACATTCATACCAGCTTCAGCTTTGAACTTAAGAATATTACCCTGAAAGTAATAGAAGAGAATACTGACAGCGTAGCCATCAGAGAGTCCTATAACAGACAGAGGGATTATATTGAGTTCATGACAATATGGCAGAAGGTTGTTAATTCCATGACGCCTACAATTGATGAGCTCATCAATTCTTCGATCATCACGATGAAAAACTATTTCAATATCAGCTCGGTAATTTTCATCAGATGCGAAGATGGATATAATTCTCTGAGATATTGTGAAAGTGATGAGGAACTGTCTTATGACAAGGTGGAATATCTGTGCAGCATCTTCAAGACAAGGAAGGTGGAGTTCGCCACTTCAAAATCAGACAGTAACTTCCAGGAACATAAACCGCTGATCGAGAAACTGTTCGGTGAAAGCGAGATCAATTCGGTAGCGTTTATCCCTCTTTATCAGAATGAGCGTCTGGACAGCATTTTTATAACCTACAATACCGTTAAGAGAAACTGGAATGCCCAGAGTAAGAAATATTCTTTCGGCAATGAAGAACTTCCGATATTCGTTTTTGTTTTCAGACAGCTTCTGGACGCCATAGAGCGTTTTGAGACAAGGCTTGAGATAGAGAACATGAACCGTGAGCTTAAATTCGTCAATGACAGGCTTTCACAGCTTGCCATAACCGATATGCTGACAGGACTTTTGAACAGACAGGGACTTACCGAAAGACTTGACAGAAGATATGAGATAGCTTTAAGAAGCGGTTCGCTTGAGATAACGTTCATGTATGTTGATCTTGATAATTTTAAGTTCTATAACGACAGCTTCGGACATGAGATAGGAGATGTTGTACTGAGCGGTTTTGCAAGACTTCTGGAAAAGCTTTGCCATGGCGACGGATACGCGGTCAGATACGGAGGCGACGAATTTCTTCTTGTAATAGATACCGCCAACCGCAACAGGGTAGAGATGAAAGCGAAGACATTGTTCGCGATGATAAGGGAAAAGAACGGATTTATAAAGGATGTTGAAAAGGAACTCGGTCACAGCGTAAGCATTCCGGAAAAGAAAAAGCTTTCCTGCTCAATAGGTATCTGCAGCACGAGAAAGTATCGTGAAGATCTGGAAAAGAATGTGATGGAGGAGACGCTCAAGAAGGCCGACGATACCCTGTACTATATCAAGAGAACCGAAAAATCAAGATATCTGTTTTATGACGATGTAAAGGATATCCTGTCGGAAAGTCAGAATAACAATCAGTCATAATATTCATTTTTTCTTATAAAATAATAAAGGACGGTTACGATTAACAGACAGATTTCAAGGAACAGTTGACAGTAATACCGGACTTGCAGTTTTATAAGGGGAATGATAAAGTGTCAATAAAAAAGGATAACAGCTTATTTATAATAAGGATCATCTGTACTGCCGCCTGCATGCTGATGATCCTTTATGCATTTGTCTACGAGAAAAATAACGCCGATGAAACCCAGAAGGTCGGCGTCATGAGATTTTTTAATGAAGGAGAAGATGATCAGGAAAAGCTGCCGGATGAGACGCCGGTGCCGGCAGGGGATAAGAAAGAAGGAAAAACGGAGACCGGAAATAAACAGGAGACTGAAAACCGACAGGAGACCGGTTTCAGTGAAAAGCTTAAGAGCGGAAGCGTTAACGGAGTGCTGATCAGGCTTGCAGGAGAGAACACGGTAACTTTAAGATATATGAATGAGGACAGGACGTACAGTATCTCCAACGCGCAGGAGCTTAAGGACTGCATTGGAAAATTATGTGATATCGAGGGAAATGAAGGCAGGCTTTTTAAGATAACGATCAAGGATGAACCTGTTGAAGATTACGTCTTAAGGAGCGGAGTAAATGAGATGGAAACGGAAAAACGAGGGATGATAAAGTTTGCCGGAGACTGCGTCTATATTAAAAAGACCGATAAGGAAGGGCAGGCGGAATATACATATATTGACGCGCCGAAACTTAACAATGTGAGGGTTCCCGTTAAGGTATATATGAAGGATGACAGAGCCTGTGCGCTCATCCTCGAAGATGAACCGCAGACCAAAGTAGCGGTAATAATCAGGAATAACGATAATACCTCCATCATGCATAAGAAACTGACTGTCTCCTGCGAAGGCGGTCTTGTGATAAGGGGGCTTGGCAGTGATAAGGAAAATGAAAAGAAAAACAGCATAGAGATAGCCGCGGGGGAGAGTTTTAGCAAAGCGGTGATAATCCCTGCGGACGGAGAACTTAAGATAACTTCGATGAAAAGATGCGAAAACAGCAGCTATAAGGGATATTTTATTATTTATAATACTGGAGACGGACTGGTGCTGGTCAATAATGTGCCGCTTGAGGATTACGTTGCGGGAGTGCTTTCGGGCGAGATGCCTAAAGACAGCGGAAGACAGGCGCTGGCGGCGCTTGCCGTATGCGCAAGGACTTACGCCCTGTACGCCATGATGCATCCGAAGTACGAGGAATACGGCGCGGGCGTCGACGACTCCTCCGCTTCCCAGGTATACAGGAGCGCTCCGGACAAAGCTTATGTGCAGGCCGCGGAGGATACGAAGGGAAAGGTAATGATATATGAAGAAAAGCTTGCAGGAGTATATTATTTTTCCACGTCATGCGGATATATAGCGGGCGCTTCACCGGTGTTCGGCAACAGGAACATGTCGTATATGAGAAGCTTTGAACAGACAAGCGGAAACGCAGTAACGGGCGAAAAAGAGGAAGTTAGAGACTATTCAAAAGAACAGGATTTCAGGAAGTTCATCAACAGCGGATACAAAGAAAGGGAATACATTGAAAAAAATGTTAAGTGGTTCAGATGGAAATGCGCGATCCCTTTGTCCGATATAGAAAAAAGACATAATGGTTCTAAGGATGAGAAAAATGTAGGAAAGATAAAAAGCATTAAAGTCTTAAAGAGGGACAGGAGCGGGCTTGCTCTCTCTCTTGAGGTTACGGGCGATAAGAAAAAGATTGTGATCGAAGGACAGGGAAAGATAAGAAAATATCTTGCGCCTGCAGGCTGTGAGATAGAAGCTGGCATAGGAGATAATATAAAGACGGTAAAAAGCCTTAAGCTCTTACCGTCGGCGTTTTGTTATATAGACATTAAAAAAGACAAAGCGGTGATAACCGGAGGAGGATACGGACATGGAGCCGGACTCTCCCAGAACGGAGCGATAATGCTGTCGAAAGCAGGCTTTGGTTACGAAGATATCCTGCGATTCTATTATAAGGGCATCGCCTTAACGCAGGTAGGAGAGCTTGTAAAACCTGCTTCGTGAGTATTCAGGGATATTGCTTTAGCTTTTCCCTATTCGATTGCTTTAGCTTTAGCTTTTGCCTGATGTCTTGCCTGATGTTTTGCCCTGTCCCTGTCCTGAAGCCTTTTGATGGAGCTTCTTATGCAACTGTTAAGTTCGGCTCCCAGAAAGAAGATATACATACAAAAATACAGCCAGATCATGAGAAAGACTATAGTGGAAAGACTTCCGTACATATATGAAGACTGATTGAAATTATCAACATAAAATGAGTAAAGGTATGAAAATCCGAACCAGCCGGCAGAGGCGATGAGCGCTCCCGGAAGCTCATAAATGAGCGATGATTTCCTGTTCGGAACAACCACATATATGATGATAAAAAACAGCAGCAGGATGCTTAAGATAACTGTTGCCCTGACGCTTATGATAAGTACGGCTATACTTCCTATGGAAGGAACCTTGCGGATTATCCAGTTGAAAAGCTGGTTTCCGAATACCAGAAGCACCAGTGTCATGACAATCATTCCGGCAAAGCCGATGGTATAGATGAGCGCCGAGAACCTGAGGAAGAGATAGCCTCTGGACTCTTTCGCGTCATATATTCTGTTAAGTCCGTAAACTATGGATAAGAAGCCTCTTGATGCCGACCAGATGAGAGTTATGATGGAGATGGACATGACCGCGCCGTCATTCCTTGAGAATACGTCGTCAATAATGGGACGGAAAATAGAGCTGTCTCCCATGGAAAACAGCCTGTTGATAACGTTAAGCACCATCTGTGAGGTTAACGGCGTATATGGGAGGAGTATAAGCACCATCATCATGAATGGAAAAAATGAGATGATGGTAAATAATGTGACTTCGCCGGAGAAAGCGGAAATACAGTCATTAGCTGATTTGACTGTTATCATTCTTATAACTCCGTACAAGCTCTTGATCAATCTCATAAAACATACCGTCCCGAAAAGAGTTTTGTCTGAAAAAACGATCGTGTGCCGGACCAACCGTACATGAAAGTAAGTATACCGGCATCATAACCCGATTATAGAGCAAATTCTCCGGTTTGTAAAGATAGGGTTGTATAACACCATGGATGTTCTTGAAATCTGTCCTGATCTGTGAGATAATAAACGAGATTTTTCTACAGGGAGGAAATGAAATTGAAGATTGAAAATCTTTTGGATCTTGACCAGACCATAGCCGCCCCGGTTTTTGAGGGCTGCACATACCCTTGGGAGGTGCTTAAAAAGATCGGAGCTTATATTCCGGAGCTTGGTGAAACCCTAAGCGAAGAGGAATATGAGAAAAAGGGCGATAATGTCTGGATCGCGAAGAGCGCGAAAGTCGCTCCTACGGCTTTTAT
>CACZSY010000060.1 GCA_902783965.1 uncultured Lachnospiraceae bacterium | reverse complement strand
TACGGATCTTCTTTGAGTCTCTTGAAGTATTCCTGGAAGGTAAATCTTATCTTGGAGTAATCTCCGCCTGCCGCAACAACCTTTGCAACAGATGAGATAACCGCATAGATCGCTCCGTGATACGGACTCCACTTTGAAAGATAAGGATCAAATCCGTAACTCATCATAGTAACGGTATCGCATTTTCCCTTAAGCACAGGAAGCTTTGCCACCATTGTCTGGATAGGGGTAAGCTGATACTTTCCACCATACGGCATGAATACCGTTCCCGCTCCGATGGAGCTGTCGAACATCTCCACAAGACCTCTCTGCGAACATACATTAAGATCACTGAGCGTTCTAAGCCACAGTCCTTTTACTCCTTCTACATCTTTATATTCATCTTTATGTCCGAGCTTTCTGTCCTTTTCAAAATAATTCTCATTTCTGTCAGGGCAGGAAGCCTTTGCCGTCGTTTCCTGATGCGCTCCGTTGGTATTAAGGAAAGCCCTGCTTATGTCTACAATATTCTTTCCTCTCCAGTTAAGCACAAGTCTTGGTTCTTCGGTAACCTCTGCAACAACCACGGCTTCAAGGTTCTCTTCCCTTGCAAAGCCGAGCATCTTAGGAACATCTTCTTTGGCGACAACTATGGCCATTCTCTCCTGTGATTCGGAGATGGCAAGCTCTGTTCCGTCAAGTCCGGCGTATTTCTTAGGCACCTTGTCAAGATCGACTTTAAGTCCGTCGGCAAGCTCTCCGATGGCTACCGATACGCCGCCTGCTCCGAAGTCGTTGCACTTCTTTATTATACATGAGACTTCAGGTCTTCTGAAAAGTCTCTGGATCTTTCTTTCCGTAGGAGCGTTTCCCTTCTGTACCTCTGCTCCGCAGGTCTCTATCGAACTGTCGGTATGCGCTTTTGAAGAACCTGTGGCACCGCCGCAGCCGTCCCTTCCGGTACGTCCTCCCAGAAGGATTATCATGTCGCCCGGATCCGAATTCTCACGGATAACATATTTTCTCGGAGCCGCGCCCATTACCGCGCCGATCTCCATTCTCTTAGCGACATAGTCCGGATGATAGATCTCATTTACAAGTCCTGTAGCAAGACCGATCTGGTTTCCGTAAGAGCTGTAACCCCTTGCGGCGCCCGTAACGATCTTTCTCTGGGCAAGCTTTCCGTGCATGGTATCTTTTATATGAGCCGTAGGATCTGCAGCTCCTGTAACACGCATAGCCTGATATACATAACCTCTTCCTGACAGCGGATCTCTTATCGCGCCGCCAAGACAAGTCGCAGCGCCGCCGAAAGGCTCTATCTCCGTAGGATGGTTGTGCGTCTCATTTTTAAAGAATACCAGCCATTCCTCCGTCTGTCCGTCTATCTCCACAGGAACCACTATCGAACACGCGTTGATCTCATCGGAAACCTCCATGTCCTCAAGCTTTCCTTCGCTCCTAAGTTTTTTCATGCCCATCAAGGCTATATCCATAAGGGAAATGAACTTGTCTGTCCTTCCTTTATAAAGCTCTTCCCTGTCCGACTTATATCTCTCAAAGGTCTCTTTGATCGGCTTCGTATAGTAACCTTCATCAAAGCTTACATCCGTAAGCTCCGTAAGGAAAGTTGTATGACGGCAGTGGTCGGACCAGTAGGTGTCAAGCACCCTTATCTCTGTAACCGAAGGATCCCTCTTCTCTTCATCTCTGAAATAATTCTGTATGTGAAGAAAATCCTTAAATGTCATGGCAAGATTCAAAGAATCATAGAGCCTTTTCAGCTCATCTTCCGGCATATCCTTAAAGCCTTTAAATATCAGCACATCCGCCGGATCTTCAAACTGTGTTATCAACGTATCCGGTACAGTCTCGTCCGTGCTCTTAGAATCTACCGGGTTTACACAGTAAGACACTATCTTTTCAAATTCCTCGTCGCTGATATTTCCTCCGAGGATATAGGTCGTTGCCGATTTGATGACAGGCTCGATGCTCTCATTTAAAAGTCTGACGCACTGGCAGGCGCTGTCGGCTCTCTGGTCAAACTGTCCGTTCAGATACTCAACGGAAAAGATCCTGTCATTTCCCGCATCAACTGCATCTTCATAAAGGATATCAACCGGCGGCTCCGCAAATACCGTATATTTTGCGCGCTCCAACGTATCCTCATCAACATTTTCAATATCATATCTGACAAGCACTCTTACTCTTTCAAGAGACTTGATCCCCAGATAACTCCTGATCTCAGTCTTAAGCTCTTTGGCCCTTACCGCAAAATCAGGTTTCTTTTCAACATAGATCCTCTTGACGCTCATAAAGATTTCCTCCGGTCCGTTTTCTGTAAATTCGCTGCTGTTTCAAGAACGCCGCCGTCGTTCTTACTGCGCTGTGTCCTCGCTGGTCTTCTTCTTTAATACTCCAAACGCTTTCTCAAACTCATCTTTGATTATTGCATAATCTCCGAATTCAACCGAATCCCAGATCTTTTCGTTGATCTCTGTCTTATAGGTTTCCTCCGAAAGCTTCTTAAGAGCCGCGTTGTATTTTTCTGTACGCTTAGTCTCAACGGCGCTGTCAATGGCCTCCTCATAAGCATCCTTTGAATCATTATCAAGAAGTTTTACGATAAAATACGAATCATTGGCTTCAAATATATCGGATATACCGCCTACTTCAAGCGCAGATGCCGTCCTCATATAGTCGGCAATATCTATTTCATCAACGGTGAAGTCTCTTGTGCTGTACTCAACTCCCTCGGTATCGTTAGCGGTCTCTTCAAAACCTGCTCCGTCCTTAACCTTTTGAAGAATTTCTTCCATCTTGGTCTTTGCCGCAGCCTTTCCTTCATCTGACAGCTCGACCTCATTGCCTTCGGAATCAGCTGGTTTAAGATTGTACCTTAAATACTCTGTTTTATACTGCTTATACTGACCTTCATAATCAAGGCCTTCCGCAGCTTCTTCCCTGGTAACTTCAAATGTCTTTCTGTAGTCTTCCGCATATCTCTTGGAAACATTGACTTTCATCTGATAATCGATAAGCATGTCCTCGGTAAAGCCGTTCTTCTTCTTGGTATCGTCAGACATTGAATCAAGGAGTTCTTTAGCATTCTTTATAAACTCCTGTTCCTTTTCCCTGCTTACCTCATAACCGCCCTTTTTCATGGCTTCCTGATATCTGATCTCATCATAGATGATACTGTCCATGGTATTCTCTTTGATAGTTTCTCTGAGAGTCTTGTCAGAATCCTCACTTTCCTTTGTATCCCATGAATAATCCAGACCATACTGCTGCATGCTTAAGAATCTGTTCTCATAAGCTGCTTCGTTAAGGTAAATATATACCCTGCCCTCTTCAAAGCTGATCTCCTTGTCACCTACCTTGACAAGCCAGGTATCCTGATCCCTTGAAGGGCTGGTAGCTAATTTCGTGCATCCGCTTGCTGTAAAAACCATGCCGGCGCAAAGTAAACCGGCTATAACTCTTTTAGAAAATTTCACTTTTGAGACCTCCGATATTAAAAAGTAAAATGTGCCATATCAACACAGATATGACACATTATAACTCTTATAAAGATTTATTTCAAGTTTATTCGAAAAGACATACAGAGAAACTGCGCAGCTTAGTTGAAGCCGCCCTCGTTCCTGACAGTATCACAGCACGTTCAGGATTTCGTCGGGATCAAGCTGTTCGAATACCCTATCGTTGATCTGAACCTTAACGCCTTCAAGTTCCTTTTCGACCATTTCCTCATACGCCTTTTCCTTAAGCACCGGCACTTGAGAAACTATAAAGGCTTTGTAGTCCCCTTCAAAGTCAGGTTCAAGTCTTTTCACGATGCAGGCTCCTATCGGGCTTTCCAGAACTTTTGAAACATATCCGGCTTCTTTATCCTCAAGCTCTTTTTTTACAAGACCGAAATAGGATCCAAGCTGTGATGACGCTGCGTCAGTACGATCGTCATTTTCATCTTCACTGTATGAACATACCTTAAAACTTATACCGCTTTCCTCATCCGCGTATTTTTCCAGCGAATCCGGTTTTTCCGTTTCTATTTTCTTATAAATATCATTTATCTTTGCAAGCTGTTTTTCTATCTCTTCGTTGCTTAACGGTTCTTCATTGCCTTCGGCATCTTTCTTCGTATAACTTACACTAAGCAGCTCCACTCGTATATCCGGCTTAAATTTCTCCGCCGGATTCTCGGCGATAACCTTATCTATATCAATTTCCAGATCCTGTTTTATTCTTTGTTCATACTGCGCCGTCACATCATATTTTCTTGCAAGCGCAATATAACCTTCCTTAGTTAAACCAAATTCATCCGCATCTTTCTTTGGCATGGTCTCTAAGACCTTCTCATATTCTTCCGCAAACTGTTCATCAGTCCTGGAAGGCTTTATATCAGAACATTTATTATAATAATGATCATAATAAACAGCCTTTCTGATACTGCTTCTGATCACTTCGTCTCCTGCCGCCTGTCTCTGAGTATCTTCCACATCCGTGCTTTCGATAAATTCCTTATAGTTTTTCATTCCCTGATACAGATGCCACATCAGTTCGGACACAAATATATGACGTCCGTCCACTATTATTGCCGTTGTCTTGTCAAAGGAATCCTTATCCCTGAAATCAAAAGCTACATCATAAATAGAAACATCACTTTTCTTTACCGGCTCAACCTTTTTCCCGTTATCATCTTCCCTGCTGCAGGCAGATAATACCGGCATAAATGCCGTTAAAACCAGAACAAACCATATTACTCTCTTCTTCATATCACTCACCTGTCGTTTCTTTGATAAGGCACGCAAAGTCAGGATAAAAAAGATCTGCCGTCTTTCTTATCTCTTCGAAAAAGGCTTCGTTGCTCTTGTCTTCCATCGCAACGGTAAAGAAACCTTCATTAACACTTGTCCTTACCGCCTTGTTGTTATCCTCGAATACGACAAGTTCATCTTTGGGAATTCCCAGTCTTGCCGCCGTCTCTTTATAAATATCCGGACTTGTCTTATCCTTTCCCACATCCAGCACAGTACAGAATTCTTCAAAATAATCCGCTATTCCGTTATTGATGAGCGCAGGCATGAAAAGGCTTTCATGATTGGCAGTGGCTACTGCCATTCTTATACCTCTGTCTTTCAGCATACCGAGATATTCGAACGCTCCTTTTGAAAGTCCTACTGTCTTCGCATACTCTTCTTTCGCCATCGAATTCCACTCAGCCATTATCTCGTCCGTTGTCTCATTCAAGCCGAAACGCTCTATGGTATACTCGGCCGCTTTAAGAAAACCTGCCGTGGAAATATGTTCAAGATAATCGGGAGGGACTAAAAAGCCCCTCCTTCCCAGAAACGTCTCGTCAACCCGGTTCCATACCCACATAGAATCAAGTATGGTTCCGTCAAGATCAAATATTGCACCTTTAAAATCCAGTTTTAAAAATTTTTCGATATTCAAACCGTTATGCCGTTCCTTACTGCTGTTATTGTCTATGAAAAACTGTCTTATTCAAAGTATTTCTTCAAAGTCCTGTAATAATCATGCTCTATCAGAAGCTGGTTCATTGTAAACTTAAGATTTATCTTCTTCTTCATCTCAGTTATATAATCTTTGTCCACATCGATCTCATTTCCGTTAAGATCATAACATTTCTTTGTCTTTGAATTGTACATCACCTTGTCGGTAATGAAACTTCTGTTGCTTGTCATGATAACAAGTCCCTCGCTGTCAGACAGGATATCCTGTCCCGGAAGAAGTCTTGAATCATAGGTAAATCCGAAGAGGTTTGAAAGTGTCGGTATGATATCTATGCTTGAACACGGCTTATCTATAACAACTGTCTCCATTGCCGAATTATAAAGCAGGAGATAATTTCTATACAGTTCAAAATTCTCTTCAACAGGTCCTCCGACAATCTCTTCGATCTCTTCGTTAGTAAGTCCGTAAGGATAATGGTCTGCGCTCAAGCAGATTACGGTCTTATCAAGCACGCCTGCTTCTTCAAGCTGCTGTAAGAGATTTTCAAGCGCCCTGTCAAGTTCGATATTGCAGGCAATATAAGCCTTGCAGTGTTCCGAATAAGGAAGATCCGCAACAAGATCCTTATTTTTGGAAGACATTCTGTTACCGGTAAATGTATATAACATATGTCCACTGACAGTCATATAATACGCATGGAACTGCTTGTCGGCTGTTATATATTCTTTTCCCGAACCGATCATCATCTCAAGATCCGACTGCGGCCAGTACTTAGGATGTTCCAGAT
>CACZSY010000059.1 GCA_902783965.1 uncultured Lachnospiraceae bacterium | reverse complement strand
TATCGTCGCGGTCAATAAGATAGATACTCTTCCCGGAAGAATTGACATAGGCGAACAGATAATATCTGTCCGCGATAAACTCTCTCTCTTAGAAGACGACAATATACTGCCGGTAAGCGCCCTTACAGGTGAAAATATACATGAATTAAAAGAACGGCTTGCAGTCCTTGGAAAAACAACTGAGAGCAAAAAAAGGATCGTTGCAGATCTTATCAAGCCTTTGGATGTAGTTGTGCTTGTTGTTCCCATTGATAAGGCTGCCCCTAAGGGAAGGCTCATATTGCCTCAACAGCAGACAATAAGAGATATCCTTGAAGCCGGCGCTGTCAGTGTTGTATGCAGAGAAACAGAACTTGAAGCGACGCTCTCTTCTCTTTCCAAAAAGCCGGCTCTTGTAATTACAGACAGTCAGGTATTTCCTTTTGTTTCTAAGGTTGTGCCGGATGATATCCCTCTGACTTCTTTTTCAATACTGTTTGCAAGATTTAAAGGAGAACTTGAGATACTGGTCAACGGCGCCGCCGCGCTGTCTTCTTTAAATGACAACGATACGGTTCTTATCAGCGAAGGCTGTACGCATCACAGACAGTGTAATGATATCGGAACCGTCAAACTTCCGGGGATGGTACAAAGATTCTGCGGTAAAAAACTTAATTTTGAATTTACAAGCGGCGGGGAATTTCCTCAGGATCTTAAAGCATACAGCATGGTCATACACTGTGGAGGCTGTATGCTTAATGAAAAAGAAATGAAACACAGAATAAATACTGCAGTTGATAATAATATTCCGATAACCAATTACGGTACGGCAATTGCTCACATGAGCGGCATACTTAACCGCAGTCTTTCGATCTTTGAACAATAAGCATTAATAAATGCCTGCGATCATTAATAAAAAACTTTTTTCACGGGAGACCTCATTCATCGATCTTAATATTTGATAGAAGGTCTCCCATTGTAAATGTCATCGTTTTCTTAGGTTTATAAGCTTCGATAAGCGGAGCAAATATCCTGTTGAACTCTTCTTTGTTTTTTGACAGTCTGAATAACAGCGCGGTATTTATCGAATCACATAAAGCATCGTGCTGTTTTCCTTTAAACTCGTCACCTGCATAGAATACTGCGTCTTTCAGTGATACTCTTCTTCTGCTTCCGAGCATCTTACAGAAATCCTTTTGAAAGTCAATCCAGTTTTCCAGCATGTAATCCAGTCTTTCATCCTTGAAGCCTTTCATATTGGCTTCAGAACGGAACTGGTTGGGATCTGCCAGCGACCATGAATATACCTTGAAAGGTTTACTGCATTCTTCCTGCGTAAAATCGAGGAATCTGGTAAGAGCAGCCGCAAAAGTATCACAGTCTTTGACCATATCGTCCGTGATCCCCGTGAGTTCTGTGTAATGTGGAAGTATAGGATTATATTCCGGCTTTACATAACTCTTATATTCGGCAGTCTGTTCCATATCATCGTTAAGAACTACCGCTCCGATCTCAATTATCTCGTAGCAGCATTGTTTTTTAATGTTTTCATCATCAGTATCAATCTGGTTCATCTCCAGATCAAGTATCACATGGTTCATCGCTTACGACCTTTCTGATATAGTTCTCCCATTCTCTTGTAATTTTTACAGGATCTGTAAGGATAGCTACTGTTCTTGCGTTGATTCCAATATTTCTTATCTCATCGTTTTCATCGGCTATCTTGCACATTGCCCTGACAATCGCTCCGCAGTCCCTTACAGGAACAAGAATGCCGTTAACGCCGTCTTCTATCAGCATCCCGGGACCTCCTGACGGACAGTCCGTCGCGATGCACGGAATGCCGCATGCCATGGCTTCGATCAGGGCGCTCGGCATACCTTCATAATCCGATGTCGACACGAACATTCCCGCATCAAATATCTCATCTAAAACTTCTCCGGTAGTTCCCATAAATTCATAACTGTCCGGATACATCGTCCTTCTCGCGTATTCCATAAGCTCGGACTTTAATTCTCCGTCTCCGTATATAAGAAGCTTATATTCCGGATAGATCTTATAAAACTTCTTAAATGATTCAAGAAGGAGCATATGATTCTTGTTTGGAGCCAGCCTGCCGACACTGACAATTGTCTTTTGTCTTATCTTTGGATACGGCCTTCTCGGTATTCTCGAGATTTCCAGCGGATTAAGGATCACTGTTCCTCTTTTTCTTATCTTAGATGAAAAAAATGAAGCAGCATCCTTTGTCTGAAATATAAATCCGTCAACATACCGGTAGAAAACCTTTCTGTAAAACCTGTTGATCTTATCTACGGGAACCATATACGGGTTGCTTCTTTCTGCCGCTATCAGCTTGAGATGCAGGCCCATAAGCGCCGCGGCGATCCTTGCCGATATTTCTTCCGCCATTATCACCACCGCATCCGGATGAATGTCCGCAACGGTTTTTCTAAGCAGTTTATACGCGCTTCGGTTCTTAAAAAATCCTTCCGGTCCTGCCGTAGAATTTAACAGCGGCAGGACTCTTACTCTCTTATCAAGTTCATAAACACAAGGGCTGTTGATCATGGTGATAATGGTGACTTTGTTTTCTCTTTGTACCATTGAATTGGAAACAGTGGTTATCACGCTCTGGGTTCCGCCAAAATTCATTGAATATGTAATAAAGACAACATTCATCTTTCCTACAAATCCCATAATATCACCTCAGTTACCCGACAAGATTGATCCTGCCGTTTTCTTCTTTTAGCTTTCCGATCGAGATTCCGAAATCGATTGCGTCTCCAACCGCGCTTAAGATGGCAGGAGTGGTTCTTGTAAATCCGAGCGCTTTAGCACTTTCTCTAATAAGATCTTCCTGACTCATTCCAAGCTGCAGCTTTATGACTGCGATAACGGCAGCAAGTCTTTCCTGAATACAGATCGCGGTGATCGCTC
>CACZSY010000058.1 GCA_902783965.1 uncultured Lachnospiraceae bacterium | reverse complement strand
CTGAAGACGGAAAGGCTGAAGACGGAAAGACTGAAGGCGGAAAGACTGAAGACGGAAAGACTGAAGGCAGCGCGGGAGACAAGACTGAAAGCTAGAATATAAAATATAAAATGTATAAAAAGAACAGGAACGCCTGACGGCGTTCTTGTTTTATTTTACGGCGTATGATACAATATAAAGTGGCTATGCATTATCTTTTCGGGAAAAAGTAAAGCTGCGTTTGGGGCGTCATAAGTCTTTACAGGAGGGAACGAAAATTTGAGGAGTTTAATGCGTATGCCGGTATTGGGAAACTGACGCAAATGGATTATGGAGAAGGTTTATGGATAAGATATCTTTAATTTCCAGTATTATGAGCGTCTTCGAAAACGGAGTGCGCAACCAGCTGAAGAATATAATGTTTATCAAATATTATAATTCTTTTAAAGTACCTGAGGAGAGCATCAACAGGATCAAATCATGGGGTGATGTCGTTCTTGTGCATCATAGGTTTACAAGGAAGGAAATGCAGACTGTCGCGCAGCCTTTCCTTGATACCATCAGGATGGTTTATAAGAATGAACTCGCGCAGAGATATTCCCCGATGGAATTTGTAAATCAGTGCGGCGTCTATTCACTGCAGAAGGATGCCTTTGCTTCTTTTATAGATACGGGCGTGGTTTACAGACACGAGGATCCGATCATCGTAGAGTATGTCTATGAGACGAAACGTTTTAATGAGAGTGTTATCGCTATGCTGGATTATATTTCCATGCAAAAAAGACTCATTTTCATAATGGATGACATACAGTACGCGGATTATGCGACGCTGCAGCTTATCAACAAGCTTTCCGATGCCCAGAAGAGCTGTTCCGTTTCCATTCTTGCAAGTTATACCGATAATTCGATCGTTGAGAAAGGCTCCAAAGATGAGTGGGATAACCTTCTTGAAAAGGCTACGTCCGAAAACATGATCTACGACAGTGATATCAACGCCGATGAGGTCAGAGGCATTAGGGTTCATGACGAGTTCATGCCTGAGTCTGCCAAGGTTGACGAGTATATTGAAAAGCTCAATAATATGGTGGGATTTCTGTCTCTTAATCAGGCGGAATACTATCTTGAACGGATAGAGCAGGAAGTCGAAAAAGAAAATGTAAGATTTGATGAGGATAAATATATCCGTATCCTGGCTATCTACGCGAAGGTCTGTATGTACAAGCGCAAAGCGGGTCAGGCTCTCCAGATATGTGAACAAATGTACGCGTTCATTGATGATGACGATTATGAACGTATGTATGAATACTATTATCTGTCGGCTATCTCGCAGTCGCTTACTTTTCAGGGACAGCTTGCCCTTAAGTTTGTAGATAAGTGCAAAGAATATGCCGCGCTCTTGTGTGACAAAGAGAAGGAATTCAAATGCAAGGTTCTTTACTATATAGTCATATACTACAGCTGGATAAATGTTTTCTTCTGTGATTTCAATCATCATGTCGAGGATTCCGTGCTGGAGGAGTTCGCGGAACACGGTTATTACAATACCAGAAATTATATAATGGTCTATGCTTTTGAAAATGACAAACAGACACTTTCAGAAATCGTTTCGGGAAGAAGGGTTCCGGTATATTTCAACAGAGCCATAGAATCGGGCACAGAGCTTGACAACAGGGAGTTCCTGCTCGGAGCGTATATGAAGAATATCATTCTCTGCACGGAGTGCGGTTTCAGCAAATATGTAGCGGAGCTTTACAAAAGAAGGATACAGATAGTGAAGAAAGAAAACACCAGACAGCGTGAAGGTCACATGTACAGCGGGCTGGGGTACAACTGCATTATCGATGAACAATATACTCAGGCTAACAAATATCTCAACGAGAGCCTGAAGATCAATTATGAATTTGACGATGCCGAAAAATGCGCCGATACCCTTTACAATATGGTACTTAACTGTGTTACGGCCGGGGATTATGAATCGGCGATCACGGCATGCGAGATAGTATTGAAACTTATGGACTGTCTTGACATAAGCGCGCTCGATATCTGCAATATGGCTAAGCTTTACGGTTTTATGGCGTACAGCCAGTTCTGCATAGGCGCATACTACAACTCTTATATCTATCTTGATAAGATGGAGAATGCCTTAAGCCATATCCTGGAATGCAGGGGTGAGCCGGATTATGAAAGATGGGACGATGAAATGTTCTTCTATCATCTGATAGTAGGCATGAACTACTGCAAAGATGAGGATTATGAGAAGGCTCTTGAACAGTATGACAAGGCGGCTTTTCACAGGGACCGCTCGGAGAGAATGCAGTTTTTCAGCGTTGCGGCGCTGGCGCTTGAAAGGGCTGAAGTCTATTATCGCCTATGCAGGGATGACGATGCGACAAAAGTGCTTAGCGAAGCTATAGAATTCTGCAATGATAAAGGATATTTCCACAAGACAAGGCTGCTTGTCAAGAAACTTGAACACAACAGGGAGGTGCTTTCAAAGTGGAGCCTTCCGATAACTTCGATCAACAAGCTTCAGATTTCAAAGATGGCGGCGGCGACCAAGACCAGAACGGAGCTCAACAAGAAGAATAAGGAGATCGGTTTCCTTACGACATGGCAGGAAGTCATAGGAACGGCAACCAATTCCGTTGAAAAGCTGATATCCAGCGCTATGACGACGCTCCAGAATTCATATAATCTTGATGGTGTCATATACATTTCACTTCAGGGAGAAAAGCCCTGGTCATATGTAACGGACAGCAGCATTGAATTTGATTCGAATACTGCCGGTATACTGATAGATCATTTTACGACACATCCGGCATCCTTTGTTGTAAACAGGGGGGATAAAGACTTCAAGGATTACAGGATGTTCCGCGAAATGATAGGTTACGACAAAGTTGCTACCATAATAGGAGTACCGGTATACGCCAATGAGAAACTTGAAGCCATAGTAATACCTTTTGTGAATATGCACAGAAACTTTACTGCCAATAAAGTAAGATATAAAAATGACGCGCTTACGATACTTAAGTTTGCATTTATACAGCTGCGTGACGCGGTTGAAAGAACGATGACCAGACTCGAACTTGAGAAAGCCAACGATATGCTTTCAAAGACAGCCGTGACCGACAGACTGACGGGAATCTACAACAGACAGGGTCTTAAGAGTATTATCGAGATGGAATATGTCAAAAATCCGGTCTGTCATACAACCGTCATGTATATTGATATGGATCATTTCAAATACTATAATGATACTTTCGGACATCAGATCGGTGATGAGATCCTTAAGGATTTCGCAAACAGAGGAACTGAGCTTATCGACAGGCATGGTTATCTTGTAAGATACGGCGGCGACGAATTCATCATTATCCTTCCGGGCAAAGAGACGGAAGATGCCGTGGCTATGGCGAAGCAGGTGATGAAATGTTTTGATGCCATCAACGAAGACATAGATCGGATCATACCGAAAGATCAGACGGTCCCGGACGATAAGAGGCTGTCATGTTCGATCGGTATAGCCGGATTTGAGCGCTGGGAAGACAATGAGGTATACGCTGCGTTCAACAGGGCGGACGAAGCTTTATATGACGTCAAGCGTTCTACGAAGAACGATTTCAGGATATGGAAAAAAAATAAATAGAATTCCCGCTTTATGTATATTTTTCACAAAAAAAGGCAAACTATCGTATAAGTTTAGTACGAAACCATAGAAATGTAGTTGTAAAGATTCCGGGATTGTGGTAAAATCTGATATAAACAGGGCGCATGGGTGTGTGTCCAATGCAAGACAAAAATTTATTAAGAAAAGAGGAAAGAAAGTATGATGAAAAAGGTTCTTGCTCTTGCTCTTTCGCTCGCAATGGTACTGACCATGTTCGCTGCATGCGGAAGCAAGAAAGAAGATGAGAAGAAGGCTACAGCTAAGCCTGTTGTCAATGACGAAGAGGCTGCCAAGAACGGCGAAGTTAGAATGCTTAACTTCAAGCCTGAGCAGGATGACGCGTTTAAGGAAGCTGCTGAAGCATTCACAAAAGAGACAGGTATCAAGGTAAAAGTTGAGACCGCTGCCAACAATGAGTATGAGTCAACATTAAAGACAAAGATGGCTTCTAAAGACGATATGCCATCGCTCTTTACGATCAACGGACCTATGGGTTACAACGCTTGGAAAGAGTACTGCTCAGACATTACAGAACTTGATCTTGTAAAGAAAGTTACAGATCAGGGATATCTTGTAAAGAACGGCGATAAGGTATTCGGCGTTGCCAACTGTGTTGAAGGTTATGGTATCATCTATAACAACGGTATCATCAAGAAGTATTGTGAGACCGAAGGCGCAGTTATAACATCTGTTGATGACATCAAGGATTTTGAGACATTAAAGAAGGTTTGCGCAGATATGGACGCAAAGAAGGCTGCTCTCGGAATCGATGCTGTTTTCGCTTCTACAACACTTGAGCATTCAGATGACTGGAGATGGAAGACACATCTTAACAACATCCCTCTTTTCTATGAGTTCAAGGAAGACGGCGTAACCGGAACAGTTGACGAGATCAAGTTCAGCAAGAACGGCGCATTCAAGAACTTATTCGATCTTTATCTTGCATATGATATCAAGGAAGAAAGAGATAAGTCTACAGACGACGCTATGGTTCAGCTTGCAAAAGGCAGATGCGTATTTGCACAGAACGGAACATGGGCATGGGGAACAATCTCAGGAACAGACGGCAATGTAGTAAAAGCTGAAGACTGTGGTTTCTTACCTTTCTTCTGTGGTGAAGACGATGCTAACGCAGGTATCTGCGCAGGTACAGAGAACTTCTTCGCAATCAACGCAAAAGTTTCAGAAGCTGATCAGTCTGCAACAGTTCAGTTCCTTACATGGCTTTATACCTCTGAAAAGGGTATGGATCTTGTAAAGAATAAGTTACAGTTCATCGCTCCATTCAATAACTTCAAGGCAGAGACAAGCCCTAACCCACTTATCAACCAGCTTGCAGCTGATTCTGCAGCAGGTAAGGTTATACCTTGGAAGTTCCAGGTAATCCCTTCAGAAGCATGGAAGGATACCTTCGGCGCTAACCTTAAGGCTTATGCTGAAGGCTCTATGAGCTGGGATGAAGTAGTTGAAAGCTACAAGACAGAATGGGCAGACCAGATGGCACTTCTTAACAAATAATCAAATATAATTAAGTCTTGCAAATTTATTACCAACCTATGGTGAGTGGGAATCTTCTCACTCACCATTTTTAAAAGATGAAAGGGAAAGGTGGATTAATTTGGAGAAGTCTATTAGAAAGTATTTTCCTATATTCCTGCTGCCAACTTTATTTGCTTTTGTATTGTCGTTTGTTATTCCGTTCGTAATGGGACTGATCCTGTCTTTCTGCAAGTTTTATCTTGTAACGGACGCCGAATGGCAGGGACTTGAAGCATATAAGTACATTTTTTTCGAGGACAGAAAACAGACATTTGTCAACGCCCTCATTTTTACCACTAAGTTTGCGATAGTTGCGGTAATACTCATTAATGTTATTGCGTTTATCTTTGCTACATTACTGACTAAGAAATTAAAGGGAACCAACTTCTTCAGGTCAGTGTTCTTCATGCCTAACCTGATCGGAGGTATAGTCCTTGGATATACATGGAAGCTTCTTATAAACGGTATTCTCGCCAAGGTTGTTGAACCGGGTGTTTATCTTTCGTCAAATGAAACATATGGATTCTGGGGACTTGTAGCCCTGATGTGCTGGCAGATGGTCGGTTACATGATGATCATCTACATAGCGGGAATCCAGAATATACCGGAAGAGCTTGTAGAAGCCGCCAAGATTGACGGAGCGTCAAAATGGCAGATACTTACGAATGTTACTATTCCGATGATAATGTCATCAATTACCATCTGCCTGTTCTTAACGATATCGAACTGCTTTAAGCTCTTCGACCAGAACCTTGCGCTTACCGGAGGAGCACCTCAGAGAAAGACTGCTATGGTTGCGCTGGATATCACGCTTACGGGCAATACAACATCAACGTTCCTGCAGGGCGTTGCGCAGGCGAAGGGCGTGCTGTTCTTCCTGCTGGTCGGTCTGATATCATTTATCCAGCTGTTTGTGACCAGGAGTAAGGAGGTGCAGAGCTGATGGGCAAGAAGAATAATTCCAAGAATAAAAACAGGGAGCAGATCCTTAAGGAAGAGACTCTTGAAGAGAAGCTTATGGATGAGATCACTGATGAAGGCGCATCTAAAGCTGCAAAAGCACAGGAACAGGAGAACGAAGCCCCAAAGGCTTCTTCCGGAGATCTGAAAGCTGCCGAGACACAAAAAGATAAAGAAGCATCTGATGTCCAGAAGAGAAAGCTTACTCCGGAAGAGATCGAAGCAGGAAGAGTCAAGGCTCTTGAAAAGGTCAAGGAAGTCGAAAAGAAGAAAAAGAGGGTTGACAGGATACAGTTCGCGGTACTTGTGGTGTTGTGCCTTATATATATAATACCTATCGCGCTGATACTTATCAACTCGGTAAAGACCAAGGGTGATATCAGTACATATCCATTTAAACTTCCGATGGGCGACATGTTTGTGGGAATTGAGAACTTCAGACGTGGTATCGTGGAGATCGGATTTGACAAGGTTTTCTTCCGTTCACTTAAGATCACCCTGTCATCAGTTGCGATCATTATAGTATGCTGTTCTATGACCGGATGGTATATTACGCGAGTTAAGTCGAAGATTACATCATTTTTATATTATATGTTCGTCTTCTCGATGATAGTGCCTTTCCAGATGGTTATGTATACATTAAGCTATATTACCAAGAATTTCCCGAGACTTGTGATCGGTGAAGTTACTATATTCCAGCTGTGTTCGCCTAACTGGCTGTGGATAGTCTACCTGGGATTCGGAGCGGGACTTTCGGTATTCATGTTCTGCGGTTTTGTTAAAGCGATACCGTTGGAGATCGAAGAAGCTGCGATGATGGACGGATGTACTCCGCTTCGTATGTTCTTCTCGGTTATCTTCCCGATACTTAAGCCGACAGCTATCACGGTTGCCATTCTTAACGCGATGTGGGTATGGAACGACTACCTGCTTCCGAACATGCTTCTTGATTCGGGAATGGAGACTATTCCTATCGCCATCCAGAAGTCACTGAGAGGCTCATACGGTTCGGTTGATATGGGAGCGCTCATGGCGATGCTCGTGCTTACGGTCATACCGATAATCGTATTCTATATCTTCTCACAGAAATACATCATCAAGGGCGTTGTAGCAGGCGCTGTTAAGGGATAAAAAAGGGAAGGGAGCTGATGCTCCCTTCTTTCTTGCTGTATATATATATTTATTATGAAGATTTACTGTTCTCGTCCATGATCTCTTTCCATTCCGGAAAGTCTCTTATAAATATCCTTACAAATATGAATGAAGCCAGATAAAACAGCAGTCCGAAGCCAAGCATTAACCAGTATAAGATCCCGAACTTCATAAAGATGTTAAAGTCATGCACCGTTGCGTAGATGACTACAAAATGCAGGCCTAACAGTATGAAGGAATATGGAAGGTTTAAGAAAGGCAAAAGCAGGCTGTTCCTGAAAGCATTTTTTACGGTGTTCTTATAGGTAGGAAGTATCGGGAAGATGTACATGATGACAAATGCCATATACACGGCAACGCAGGACAGCGCGTAAGTCATCATTTCCGCGGCTTTCGTACCAAGCTTTGAGAGCAGATAATAGTCATATCCGAGAAATGCTGCGGATAAGGCGAGTATCAGCCAGATTATGGTCGCTCTCTTAAAGTTATCGTAGACGCCCTTGTAGAAGGTCCTGATGATCTTTACATCATTTCCTTTGACCATCTCTATGGTTATGGTATAGGCTGAGGCGGTGGCCGCTCCGATAGTTATGAACGGAATGCAGCAGGTCAGCCAGAGTATATTAAGTATGCACAGGTCTGCGATCTTTGAAAGAAAAGAAAATACAGGCCCGTCCAGGCTGAAGATCTTGTTCATGACAGGTTCCTTTCGTGTGTGTTGTATGGGGGTGTAACGCTTTATCATCATAACATATTTTGGGGAAGAATAAAACAAGAAAATATCTGACATGATTTAACCTTTACTTGACCTTTTCTTCGTTGTGCCGTAAAATCATGTATAGTGCTGTGAACAGTACAAATAACGGAGGTTCATTTAAAATGGCTAAGGATAAGAAACTTGTTGAGTCGATTACTTCTATGGAAGTGGATTTTCCACAGTGGTATACCGACATTGTTAAAAAAGCGGAATTAATAGATTATTCCAGCGTTAAGGGCTGTATGGTATTTAAGCCGGCAGGATATGCCCTTTGGGAGAATATCCAGGCTGAACTCGATAAGAGATTCAAGGCGGTAGGAGTACAGAATGTGTACATGCCTATGTTCATTCCGGAAAGCCTTCTGGAAAGAGAGAAAGATCATGTTGAAGGCTTTGCTCCTGAGGTTGCCTGGGTAACACAGGGCGGTCTTAACCAGCTTACGGAGAAGATGTGCGTAAGACCTACTTCAGAGACTCTCTTCTGCGATTTTTACGCAAGGGATATACAGTCTTACAGGGATCTGCCGAAGGTTTATAACCAGTGGTGCTCTGTTGTAAGATGGGAGAAGGAGACAAGACCTTTCTTAAGATCGAGAGAGTTCTTATGGCAGGAAGGACATACGGCTCACGCAACTGCCGAAGAAGCTCAGGAGAGAACCATACAGATGCTCAATGTCTATGCGGATTTCTGCGAGGAATTTCTTGCGATACCTGTTATAAAGGGAAGAAAGACTGATAAAGAGAAGTTCGCGGGCGCAGAGGCTACTTATACGATAGAGGCGCTGATGCATGATGGAAAGGCTCTGCAGTCGGGAACCAGCCATAATTTCGGCGACGGCTTTGCCAAGGCATTTGATATTCAGTATACGGATAAGGACAATACTCTTAAATACGTTCATCAGACTTCATGGGGAATGACAACAAGGCTTATCGGAGCCGTTATCATGGTTCACGGTGATGACAGCGGTCTGGTGCTTCCGCCAAGGCTCGCGCCGACTCAGGTGATGATCGTTCCTGTAATGCAGAAGAAAGAGGGCGTGCTTGAAAAGGCATTTGAACTTAAGGAAAAGCTTGGCGGATTCAGAGTAAAGGTGGACGATTCCGACAAGAGTCCGGGCTGGAAGTTCTCTGAATGTGAGATGAGAGGAATACCGTTAAGGATTGAGATCGGACCTAAGGATATCGAGGCGGGAAATGCCGTTCTGGTCCGCAGGGATACAAGGGAGAAGATAACGGTTCCGTTTGACTGTCTTGAACAGAAAGTGGGAGAAGTGCTTGAAGCAATGCAGAAAGAGATGCTTGAACGCGCGAGGGCTCACAGGGATGCGCACACTTACGTTGCGACTGATTTTGAAGAATTCAAGAAGACTGTTGCCGAAAAACCGGGCTTTGTCAAGGCTATGTGGTGCGGCGATCAGGCTTGTGAGGACAAGATAAAGGAACTTACCACAGCGACATCGAGATGCATGCCGTTCGAGCAGGAAAAGCTTGCGGATACCTGCGTATGCTGCGGTCGTCCGGCCAAAGCCATGGTTTACTGGGGCAAGGCGTACTAAGAATTTGCGGCTTTGGAGCAAGGCGTACTAAGGATTTGAGATGCGGCGGCATGTCGCGCAGAAACGATGCGGGATGTAGGCGAAAGTCACATCGGATACAGCTGCCCGGAGGATGAGAGCATGGAGATATTATTACCCGAAAAGGTCAGGCATATCATATCTGTTCTGAACGGGAACGGATATGAAGCGTTTGCTGTTGGAGGTTGCATAAGAGACAGCCTGCTGGGAAGAAAACCCAAGGATTGGGATATAACGACCGACGCCCTGCCGGAACAGATCAAGAAATGTTTCGATAAGACAGTGGATACCGGATTAAAGCACGGGACCGTGACGGTAGTGCTCGGTCATGAAGGATTTGAAGTTACGACCTACAGGATAGACGGCGCGTATTCCGACGGAAGACATCCGGATGAAGTAAGCTTTACGGCGAACCTTAAAGAAGATCTCGCAAGAAGGGATTTTACCATCAACGCGATGGCTTATAACGACGAGACGGGCCTTGTTGACGAATACGGCGGGGAGAAAGACCTTAAGGCAGGTATCATAAGATGTGTCGGTGATCCGATGCAGAGGTTTGAAGAGGACGGGCTCAGGATACTTAGAGCGGTAAGATTCTGCGCCCAGCTGGGCTTTGAACCTGAAAAGAATACGTTAAAGACGGCAGGTCTGCTTGCATCCAGATTGACGGCAGTTAGTGCCGAGAGGATACGCGCGGAGATCGAAAAGACAATACTTTCGCCGTATCCGGAGAAGTTCATTATAGCTTATGAAGCGGGGATCACAAAGTATTTTATAAGCGAGACGGACAGTACGGGTGATATAGTCCGCGCCGTGTGCGGAAGGCTTAAGGAGATGAGAAGGCTTAAGGAAGCCGGGGATCTTACGGTCTCCTATGTGCCGAAAGAGAATGAGGCCGGGCTTGCCTGGGGACTTCTGTTCTCGGAGCTGAGCGAAAAAGGCGCCAAAGAATGCTTTAAAAGGCTTAAATTTGATAATCTGACCGCGAGGACCGCGTTTGATATAATAAGCGCCGGAAAGCTTGAGCCGCCAAAGCAGGATGATGTTTCCGTCAGGGAATACGCAAGTCTTGTCAAGGTAGAAAAGATGCCTTATGTCATGGCTGCGGAATGTGTAAAGGAAGAGTATGCCGGAAACGTCGGAAAAGAATACTGGAAGGCAAAGGATTTTTATAAAAGATACTTAGAACTCAGGAGTCTTGGACAGTGTATGCAGATAAAGGAGCTGGCTGTTGACGGCAATGACCTGATCGCAGCGGGAATACCCCGCGGTAAGCAGATGGGCGAGGTAATGGACAGGCTTTTGAAGGCCGTGTTGAAAGATCCGGAGTTCAATGATAAAAAGAAGCTTCTTGAGCTTGCGTTAACGTTTTGATCAAATATATTAAAAAATAGAATTAATCCCCCCTGAACTTCATAGATTAGTATAGCTTATGCGAGTCTTGAAGCAGATCAGGGGGGAATTATATTGGAAGACAAGGCAGAATTTGTTTACAGGCAATACGATCTTGACGTGATGAGGACATATAAGATCAAGGGGTGTGTCTGTCTTGATACGAAACAGGGGGAGTATGTGATAAGACCTTACGGGGAGAGCGCAGGCAGAGCCGCGTTTGAAAACAGCCTTAAGTCTTATCTTATGGACACCGGGTTTAAAAATGTTGATATTATCTTTCCGAATTCTTCGGGAGAGCTGATAAGTTTCGATCAGTACAGAAATCCGGTTGTTGTAAAGAAACTCATTAAAGGAAGGGAGTGCAGCCTGACCGACAGGAAAGAGCTTAAGGCGGCGGCAAAGGCGCTTGCGGGGCTTCATATAAAGCTTGAGGAAGGAGCAGACTCGTTCATCGCACCAAAAGGGGAAGAAGGTTCCTATGTTACTGATAAGACCGGCAGTTCCGGCAGATATCAGGCTGCGGTTAAGGATATACGAAAGATGCTTGGTAAGCACTGCCTTGAACTTGCCAGAGTCAGGAAATACATATTATCGGGCAGAAGAAACAATGAGTTTGAAAGTGAATTTATCAGATGTTTTGATATCTATTACCGACAGGCCCAAGAGGCGCCGGAGCTTCTTGAGGGAGACTGGTATGAAGGATATATGGATATGATAAGAAGAAAGAAGACTGTATGTCACCAGAGCTTTGACCAGCACAGCATATTGTTTACAGGCGAAGGAACAAAAGATTACGGGATCATTAATTTTGAACACTGCGGCGTTTCAAGCCTTATGACGGATCTTTATCAGATATTAAGAAAAGCGCTTGAAAAAAATGAATGGGATACGGAACTTGGAAGAGACATCATAGACAGTTATGACTCGGAAAGAGATATCAGTGAAGACGAGATGAGGATCCTTAAAGCGATGCTGCGTTTCCCGGAGAAGTTCTGGAAGCTTGCTGACAGATATATCAACAGGAAAAAAAGCCTGATCACGCAAAGGAGCATGATCAAGCTTAAAGCTTTGAATGATCAGGAAGAGAACAGAAAGAAATTTATAAAATTTCTTGAAGAGGCTTATTAGCAAGCACATCTTCGCTTATTCTCATGATCGTGTCGAAATATTCCTGTCCGAATTTACGGATGATGATCTTTTTGGCCTCGGCCATATGAACGCCTCTGGTATCGGTATTGTGGGCGTCTGTTCCGAGAAGATGGATATATCCTTCCCTTATAAGGGAAGATGCGTTCTTCCTTGAACTGAATTTGAGAAGGGAGCCGCAGTTGACCTGACCTAAAACTTCCATTTCGAGGATGTCGCAGAGATTTTCGTAAGATGTGAATCTTAAAAATCTTTCAGCGTGTGCGATTATAGGAGTTATATGGTGGTTGGTGATGATCTCGGATATATCGTCCGCGACACCGCTTCCGAAATCTTTATACGGAAGCTCGAAGAGCAGGTAATCCGTGCCTTCTATGCAAAGGTCGTGGAGATTATCAAGGTTTTTAAGGATAGGGTTATAATAGACCTCGGCGCCGAGACGGATTTCAGGAAGCTCCTGTCCTTCCATGGCGGCAGTCAGTTTTTCATGTGCCGCGGTCCTTTTTTTAAGAAATGATTCAACAGACCGTTCTGTACAATAATAATGAGGTGTGGCAACGCAGATATCGACACCGTCATCTTTCATAAGTTTAAGCATAGAAAGGGACATTTCCGTATTCTTGGAACCGTCGTCTATGCCCGGAAGAATGTGTGAATGAATATCTATTATCATTGCCGCACCTCATATATATTTTTTAAGGAATGTCACCGGCGTTCCCGCCGTGCCGTTCCCGGTAAGATAAGCCGCATTGTAGCGCCGGGAGACGGTCATCGATCATGAATGTCTTTCTGCCTCTTCGGCATGCTTTGCCGAGTATGAGTAAGAATAATCGTATTTATAATGATATGAATAACCTTTTGATGATTTCTCGTTAGGATTGCAGTTAACCTTCATCATGCCGAGGATCTTTCCGTTGGTCTGTGTTATGGCGCTGATCGCCTTTGCGATAGCGTTGTGTGTTGTAACGCCTTCGCGGACAACGAATACGCATCCTGCCGTGATAGTGTTAAATGAAAGCGCATCACCGACTACATTGATCGGAGGAGTGTCGATGCAGATATAGTCATATTTTTTCTCAAGGAGAGAGAGGATAGTCTGCATCTTGGAAGAAGATATGAGTTCTGCAGGGTTCGGCGGTATAGGTCCTGCGGTAATAACGTCAAGGTTTTCCTTTACCGAGATATTTCTTGCTTCATTGATCGAGCACTGGCTCGAAATGATAGTGGTAAGTCCTTTCTTATTCTCAAGCTTTAACATCTTGTGAATTGAAGGCTTTCTTAAGTCGGAATCTATAAGAAGAACTTTTGAACCAAGGTCTGCAAGAGTGATAGCCATGTTGCAGCAGGTTGTGGTCTTTCCTTCTCCAGGTCCCGGACTTGTAAAATAGACGATCTTATTAGGTGATG
>CACZSY010000057.1 GCA_902783965.1 uncultured Lachnospiraceae bacterium | reverse complement strand
CCATGGTATGTGAAAACGCGTTATTTAACTGCGCGAACAGATTCAGGCTGGGAGATTTCATACTGTTAGGAAAAGGAGAAAAGAACACCGGAGGCAATAAAAGACCTTCTGTTGTATCTGACGCATTTGAATCCCTTATCGCGGCTATATATCTTGACAGTGGATTTACCGCTGCAAAAGATTTTATCTATAAGCATCTTATAGATAATTTTTCCGATTATGATGATATGGGCGAATACAAGACAGACCTTCAGGAATATATCCAGTCGATCCATGCGGGAAATCTGTCTTACAGGCTTGTAGATGAATCTGGACCGGATCATGAAAGAGTGTTTGTATACGATGTAATGCTGGGAAACGAAGTTCTTGCCACAGGAACAGGAAGGAATAAAAAGAAAGCCCAGCAGCAGGCGGCCAAAAAGGCGCTTGAGAAATTAAAACAATAATATAGCAGTACGGTATAAGACTTGAATAACAGGGTCTAAAGCTCTGACTTAAGGAAACAGTGGTGGATCAATGTATCTTAAAAGTATTGAGGTAAATGGTTTTAAATCTTTTGCCAATAAGATAATTTTTGAATTTAATGACGGTATTACGGGAATTGTGGGACCGAACGGATCCGGCAAGAGCAATGTCGCGGACGCGGTGAGATGGGTTCTCGGAGAACAGAGCGCAAAACAGCTTCGCGGTTCCAAGATGGAAGATGTAATATTTGCCGGAACACAGCTAAGAAAAGCACAGAGCAGTGCGTATGTGGCCATTACTCTTGATAACAGCGATCATAAGCTTGCCATAGATTATGATGAGGTGAAGGTGGCCAGAAGGGTATTCCGTTCGGGTGAAAGCGAGTATCTTATCAACGGCAGCGCGTGCAGGCTCAGGGATGTGCAGGAATTGTTCTTTGATACCGGTATCGGTAAGGAAGGCTATTCGATCATCGGTCAGGGTCAGATCGAAAAGATATTAAGCGGGAAACCGGATGACAGAAGAGAGCTTTTTGATGAGGCCGCCGGTATCGTGAAATTTAAAAAGAGAAAGACTACCGCGGAGAAAAATCTCCTTGAGGAGCGGGACAACCTCTCAAGGATCAAGGATATCCTGCATGAGATAGAGATCCAGCTTGCGCCTCTTGAAAGACAGTCGGTAAAGGCAAAACAGTTCCTGAAGCTCCGTGACGAACTTCGTAAGCTTGAGATAAACATGTTCATACATGATTACGAGAAGATATACGACGAGGATTCAAAGACAACTAAAAGTCTTGAAATAGCTCAGGCAGGACTGGATGAAGCTAACGGCGAATACGAGAGCACCAGGGAAGAATATGACAGGCTGGAAGCAGAGCTTGAAAGCCTGAATACCAAGATAGAGGCTTTGAACAGTCAGATATCCGAAAAGAAGATCGGGAACGAAAAAGCGGAGGGAGATGTCAATGTCCTTCTCGAACAGATAGCCGCGATCAACATAAGCATAGGTCATTGTGATGCGGATATCGAAAGGGTCAATGCTTCATTAAAAGAAAATGAGGAAGAGTTAGAAGAACTGAATGAGAAGCTCGGCTCAAGGGATAAGATATTAAAAGAGTTTGATGACGAAAAGATAAAACTGGATGAGAAGTATATCAATGCTGTCAATAATATCAAGGCATATACAGAAGAACTTGATAAAAAACAGAAAAAGGCGGTCGAACTTCTTAATCTAAAGGGAGCTGTAAACGCGAAGCTTGAGAGAAATTCAACGCTTCTTGAACAGAACAGGATAAAAAAGACCGAGCTTAACCAGAAGATGTTCAAGCAGAAGGTTGAAGAAGAAGAGATAAATGCCCTCATCCGCAAATACAGTGATGAGTTTAATAACAGCAGAAACAGGATAGAAGAGCTTAACAAAGAGAATGAAGAGCTTGAGAAAAAGGTTGCTTCAATACAGGAAAAGATAAATGCCGATAAGAGAGTGTATGAAGTAAAACAGCAGGAAAACCTCAGGAACAAGTCACGTCTTGAAAGCCTTAAAAATATGACCGAAAGATATGAAGGCTACGGCAACAGTATCAGAAAGGTCATGGAGAGAAAGAAGTCTGTTTCCGGTATCATCGGAGTTGTGGCGGATATCATCAAGGTTGACGCAAAATACGAGACAGCTGTTGAGACGGCACTCGGAAGCTCGATACAGAATATCGTGACCGAAAACGAAAATGTGGCCAAGGAGCTTATCAACTATCTTAAGGTCAACAAATTCGGAAGGGCCACATTCCTTCCTCTTACGACAGTAAGGGCGAGAAAAGAGTTTTCTTTTGAAAAAGCCATGGCTGAAAAAGGAGCGATAGGAACCGCCAATACGCTTATTGAGGCGGGTGAGCGTTTTAACGAGCTTTTGAAAAGCCTGTGCGGTTCAACTCTTGTAGTTGATAATATTGACAATGCATTAAACATTTTCAGAAAATATAACAGCTCCATAAGGATAGTTACGCTTGAAGGTGAATTGCTGAGTCCGGGCGGTTCGATGTCGGGAGGCGCATTTAAGAATACCAGCAATCTTTTAAGCAGAAGAAGAGAGATAACTCAGCTTGAAGAAAAGATCGCCAGGACAGAAGAAGAGATAACAAAGATATTTGCCGAAGCCAATTCGCTCCGCGGAGACAGAAGCGAATTTAATATGAAGATCGATGACAATAAAGATGAGATAGCGGATCTTACCTTAAAGAACAATTCCGCTTCGATCAATCTTGCCGGAGCAAAGCAGAAAGCGACGCTTTCAAAATCATTCTACAGCGAGATCTCAGGTGAGAGCAGCAGACTCAGCGCTGATGAGAATAACATCAATACTGTGATCGAAAACCTTAATTGCGAGCTTTCGGATAACGATCTTAAGACTTCGGAAAACGCGAAAGAGATAAAAGAGCTTGAAAAGAAGATCGCTCAGTCCAGAACACTGGAAAAAGAGGCTAATGACGGTCTCATTAAGATAGGACTTGATTATTCGGGTCTCGAAGAAAAGTACGGGTTCTATACGCAGAACAGGGAGAAGGCTACAGAATTAAATAATAAGCTTAACGGGGAACTCAAGGGGCTGTCAGCTCAAAGGTATGACTACGGTCTTTCTGCGAAAGAAAAGGAAAAAGAGATAAATGAACAGAAGGCTCTGATCGAACAGGGAAAGAAAGATGTGGAAGCTCTTCTTTCTGGAGTAACTCAGGCGTGTCAGGTAAGAGACAAGCTGAAGACAGAACATAAAGCTTTCTTTTCAAAGCGTGAGGAGCTGTCGCAAAAGATCCAGGAGCTTGACAGGGAAGTGTTCAGGCTCACAGCCAGAAAAGAAAAGCTTTCCGAAAAGCTTGACCAGCTGGTTTCCTACATGCGTGAGGAATATGAGCTTGGGTATGCTGACGCTCTGGAATACCGTAATGATGAGATAATAAAGGACAGCTCCCTCAATAAGAATATAAGCGGCTTAAAGGCTTCGATAAAGGCGTTGGGCGATGTCAATGTCAACGCGGTAGAAGACTATAAGAACCTTGTTGCAAGATATGACGAACTCAAAGGTCAGTATGATGACCTTGTAAGTTCCGAGGCTAAACTTGTCAAGATAATCGAAGAGCTTGATGCCGAGATGAGAAAACAGTTTACCGAAAAATTCGCCATTATAGGACAGCAGTTTGACATAGTGTTCAGACAGCTTTTCGGAGGCGGAAAAGGTACGCTTGAGCTTACAGAGGGTGAAGATATTCTTGAAGCGGGAATCAGGATAAATGCACAGCCGCCGGGAAAGAAACTCCAGAACATGATGCAGCTTTCCGGTGGTGAAAAAGCCCTTACTGCGATATCGCTGTTATTTGCGATACAGAATCTGAAACCGTCGCCGTTCTGTCTTCTTGACGAGATCGAAGCGGCGCTCGATGATTCTAATGTCAAGAGATTCGCGCAGTACCTTCATAAGCTTACGGCGAACACCCAGTTTATTGTCATAACTCACAGAAGGGGAACGATGGCTGCGGCAGACATTCTTTACGGTATCACGATGCAGGAAAAAGGCGTTTCCACCCTTGTCTCAGTCAACCTTATCATGGATGATCTTGAGAAGGAGGAACGAAAGGGAACTTCACAAAATATGCCTAAGGAAGAAGGAGCTTAAAAGGAGGATATGATGGAAGAGGAAAAGAAAGAAAAAAAGGGATTTTTTAAGAGACTGGTACAGGGACTTACCAAGACCAGAAACAGTATAAAGTCGTCATTTGATTCATTGTTTAGATCAGGAAAGATCGATGATGATTTTTATGAGGAACTTGAAGAGATCCTTGTAATGGCGGATATAGGATACGCCACTACGGAAAAGATCATAGAAGACCTTAAGGAGAAAGTTAAGGAAAACAAGATAAAAGAACCGGAGGAATGCAGACAGCTCCTTATCGACGGTATTAAAGCGCAGATGAAGGTTGACGAGGATGCATATGATTTTGAGAATACGAAATCGGTCGTCCTTCTTATCGGTGTAAACGGAGTCGGAAAGACTACCACTACGGGAAAGCTTGCGGCGCAGTATAAGGCCGATGGAAAGAAAGTGCTAATGGCTGCTGCGGATACTTTCAGGGCGGCCGCGATAGAACAGCTTACCGAATGGTCAAAGCGAAGCGGAGTGGATATCATTTCACAGTGCGAGGGCGCTGATCCCGCAGCCGTTGTATATGACGCGATAAATGCGGCAAAGGCAAGAAATACCGATATCCTTCTGTGTGATACGGCAGGAAGGCTCCATAACAAAAAGAATCTTATGGAGGAGCTTAAAAAGATCAACAGGATAATTGAAAAAGAATATCCGCAGGCAAAAAGGGAAGCCCTGATAGTGCTTGACGGAACCACGGGTCAGAACGCCTTAAACCAGGCAAGACAGTTTATGGAGGTAGCGGATATAACCGGCATAATCCTTACAAAGCTTGACGGCACCGCCAAGGGAGGCATTGCGATCGCCATCCAGTCTGAACTTTCGATACCTGTAAAATATATCGGAGTCGGAGAGCATATAGAGGATCTTCAAAGATTCAATGCTGATGAATTTGTAAACGCTCTGTTCGCGGCGGAGTAACCATAAGTTGACAAAAGAAATAAGAGTGATAATATGATAATAGAGTCAAAAAGGTGAAAGATCGAAGATTTTTCATCCCGAGATTTCGAATGTTTTTTTAAAACTTAAATTTTTTTTCTAAAAAGGAGAATCAAAAGAGATGCTTACTCTTGATAAATTTGAAGAAGCAACTGAGATAGTATCCAAAGTTACTAACAGAACGGAACTTGTATACAGCGATTATTTTTCTATGACAACAGGAAACAAGGTGTATTTAAAGCCTGAGAATATGCAGGTTACCGGAGCCTATAAGATAAGGGGAGCTTATTATAAGATAAGCACACTCAGCAAGGAAGAAAGGGAAAAGGGGCTTATCACAGCTTCTGCCGGAAATCATGCGCAGGGCGTCGCATTTGCGGCTAAAGCCTACGGCGCCAAGGCTGTGATTGTAATGCCTACTACAACCCCTCTGATAAAGGTCAACAGGACCAAGAGCTACGGAGCGACTGTACTGCTTCACGGAAATGTATATGACGAGGCATGCAATTACGCTCTTTATCTTGCGAAAGAAAAAGGATATACCTTCATCCATCCTTTTGATGATGAGACTGTTGCGACAGGTCAGGGAACCATCGCCATGGAGATATTCAAGGATCTTCCGACGGTTGATATAATTCTTGTGCCTGTAGGCGGCGGCGGACTTGCAACAGGTGTTTCAACTCTTGCAAAGCAGCTTAATCCTCATGTTAAAGTCATAGGAGTTGAGCCGGCCGGCGCTGCATGTCTGAAAGAATCTTTGAAGCAGGGGAAGGTCGTAACGCTTCCGGGCGTGGATACTATAGCAGACGGAACTGCGGTAAAGACTCCTGGATCCAATATCTTCCCATATCTTCAGAAGAATCTTGACGATATAATAACGGTGGACGATAAGGAGCTGATCGTTAATTTCCTCGATATGATAGAGAATCACAAGATGGTTGTAGAAAATTCCGGACTTCTTACCGTAGCGGCGTTAAAACATCTTGACTGTGAGAATAAGAAAGTCGTATGTATCTTAAGCGGCGGAAATATGGATATAATAACTGTAGCCAGCGTTGTTCAGAACGGACTTTTCCAGAGAGACAGGATATTTACATTCTCTGTAATGCTTCCTGACAAGCCGGGTGAACTTGCCAATGTAGCAGATGTCATAGGTAAGCTTCAGGGAAATATAATCAAGCTTGAGCATAACCAGTTCGTAAGCCTTAACAGAAACAGCGCGGTTGAACTTACGATAACCCTTGAAGCCTTCGGACACGAGCATAAGGAAGGAATCCTTAAAGGTCTGGTGGCTGCGGGATATAATCCGAGACTTGTATCACCTAAGAGCGTGTATTAAAGATATAAGTGCAGAAGTGATCATCTTGAAAAAAGAAAAGACAGAATTTTTTCTGTCTTTTCTTTTTTGTGTCACATGATAATAAAAAAATATGTCTATATATATAAAAGGGACTTGACACAGATCGTGTTTTATAATATCATAAATGCGAACAAATGTTCGCATGAAGAATATGGCACGATTTCATCTGCCCTACTCGATCAATGATTTTAGAATTTAAAAAGGAAGGTATAAAAGACATGGCAGACAGCAATAAGATAAAAGCACTTGAATCGGCACTGGCTCAGATAGAAAAGCAGTATGGAAAGGGTTCCGTAATGAAACTTGGCGACAGTTCGGCCAATATGAACATAGAAGCGGTTCCTACGGGAGCTTTAAGCCTTGATATAGCTCTTGGAGTAGGCGGTGTTCCGAAGGGAAGGATAATCGAGATCTACGGTCCTGAATCAAGCGGTAAGACCACTGTGGCACTCCATGTTGTTGCGGAAGTACAGAAGCTTGGAGGAATAGCGGGATTTATTGATGCCGAGCATGCATTGGATCCGGTGTATGCAAGGAATATAGGAGTTGATATAGATAACCTTTATATATCGCAGCCGGATAACGGAGAACAGGCTCTTGAGATCACGGAGACCATGGTACGTTCAGGAGCAGTTGATATCGTAATAGTGGACTCTGTAGCGGCTCTTGTTCCGAAAGCGGAGATTGACGGAGAGATGGGTGATTCCCATGTAGGACTTCAGGCAAGACTTATGTCACAGGCATTAAGAAAGCTTACGGCAGCGATCAGCAAGTCTAATTGCATCGTTATCTTCATTAACCAGTTAAGAGAGAAAGTTGGAGTAATGTTTGGTAATCCTGAGACAACAACAGGAGGACGCGCTCTTAAGTTTTATTCTTCAATAAGGCTTGACGTAAGAAGAATAGAGTCTCTTAAGGCCGGCGGCGAAGTAGTAGGAAACAGAACAAGGATAAAGGTAGTTAAGAATAAAGTGGCTCCTCCATTCAAAGAGGCTGAATTTGATATCATGTTCGGTAAAGGCATATCAAGAGAGGGAGATGTACTCGATCTTGCCGCAGGCTGCGGTATCGTAGTTAAGAGCGGCGCATGGTATGCTTATCAAGGCAACAAGATAGGACAGGGCAGGGAGAATGCCAAGACTTATCTTTCCGAGAATCCACAGGTATTTGAAGAGATCAAGAATAAGGTTCTTGAAAAATACATCGTAAAGAATGATGACGCTGTAAGCTCTGAACCGGTTAAGGAATCACAGTCTGAAGAATAATGATAAAAGACTAATAAAGAATAATGATTATAACAGATATTGAGAAGATAGGCAGATATAGGTATCTTGTCAGATTTGAAGACGGATGCAGATGTGTCTTTGATGAAAAGCAGATCAGGGAGATGAACATCGAAGAGGGTAAGGATATGTCCCTGGAAGACCGCGATAAGTATTTTAAGGATGTCCTGTTGCCACGGGCAAAAGAGTACATCCTGAGAACCTTAACGTCTTCCGATAAGACCGTGGCGCAGCTTAAGACAGGTCTTAAGAGGAAATATATGCCTGATGTCATCATAGAAGAAGCTGTGGAATGTATAGACCGATACGGCTATATAGATGACGTTAGATTTGCCGTCAATTATATAGAAAGCAGAAAGAATTCAAAGAGCAGGGAATATATCAGGCATTCATTATCCTCAAAGGGAATTGATCCGCAGGTGATCGCGGAACTGATGCAGGATTATGATAAGGAGCTGGAGATACCGTTAATAGAGAAAAAGATAATAAGTTTTTTTAAAGGGAAAAAAGAAATAAGCAGAAAAGATATGGATAAGCTGGCTGCGTCTTTGCTGCGGCAGGGGTTTGATCAGACTAATGTATATAATTGTGTTTATAACAAAGATATTGTAAAAAACATGTGAAAAATACATGAAACAGGCTTTAAAAATCTAATATCGCACT